>JBBDHW010000056.1:0-55844 GCA_040880805.1 Acidimicrobiia bacterium
GATGATGCCCTTGAACCGGACACGCTTGTACTTGCCGCAGTAGCACTCCCAGTCCTTGGTGGGCCCGAAGATCTTCTCGCAGAACAAGCCATCCTTCTCGGGCTTGAGCGTGCGGTAGTTGATCGTCTCGGGCTTCTTGACCTCGCCGTTCGACCACGTGCGGATCTGGTCGGCGGTCGCGAGCGCGATGGAGAGCTGCGCAGAATCGTTCACGTCGAGCACTGGTTCCCTCGCCTTCTTCTTCTCTCGTGCGTCTCGTGCGTCTCGTTCGATGTGACTCGAACTTGCGTCGCCTGTGGTCGCTCTACAACCTTGAACGACGCAGGTTCGTTGTGGGGGGTCAGTAGGCGGGCTGTTGTTGGCGGCGGCGCTCGTCTTCCTCGTCGGTGCCACGTTCGGGCCTCGAGAGGTCGATGCCGAGCGACTCGGTGGTGCGGAAGGCGTCTTCGTCGAGCTCTCGGATCTCGACCTCCTGGCCCTCCGCGTTCATCACGCGGACGTTGAGGCACAGCGCCTGCATCTCCTTGATGAGCACCTTGAAGCTCTCGGGGATGCCGGGTTCGGGGATGTTGTCGCCCTTGACGATCGCCTCGTACACCTTCACGCGTCCGAGCACGTCGTCGGACTTGATGGTGAGGATCTCCTGCAGCGCGTACGACGCGCCGTACGCCTCGAGGGCCCACACCTCCATCTCGCCGAAGCGCTGGCCGCCGAACTGCGCCTTCCCGCCGAGCGGCTGCTGCGTGATCATCGAATACGGACCGGTCGAACGGGCGTGGATCTTGTCGTCGACCAAGTGAGCGAGCTTCAGGATGTAGACGAACCCGACGGTGACGGGCCGGTCGTACGCCTCGCCGGTGCGACCGTCGTACAGCGTGGCTTTTCCGTCGAGCCCGACCAGACGGCCGTGGCTGCCCTCGCCGTCGGGATGCATCTTCTCGAAGAGCTGCTCGATCGTGCCCTCGCTGCTCGACTGCTCGACCTCGTCCCAGTGCGCACCGTCGAACACGGGGCTCGACACCCACACCGCGGGCTCGGTGACCGTGCGGGTCTTGTGCTCGTTCACCGGCGCGACGCGCTGGCCTTCCCAGCCGTGGCGAGCCGCGTAGCCGAGGTGCGCCTCGAGGACCTGGCCGACGTTCATGCGTGACGGCACACCGAGCGGGTTGAGCACGATGTCGACGGGCGTGCCGTCGGCGAGGAACGGCATGTCTTCCACGGGAAGGATCTTGGCGATCACGCCCTTGTTGCCGTGGCGGCCGGCGAGCTTGTCGCCCTCGCTGATCTTGCGCTTCTGGCCGACGTACACGCGAACGAGCTGGTTCACGCCGGGCGGCAGCTCGTGGCCGTCCTCCCGGGAGAACACGCGCACGTCGATCACCTTGCCGACTTCGCCGTGCGGCACCTTCAGCGACGTGTCGCGCACCTCACGCGCCTTCTCGCCGAAGATCGCCCGCAGCAGGCGCTCCTCCGGGGTGAGCTCGGTCTCGCCCTTGGGCGTGACCTTGCCGACGAGGACGTCGCCGGGCCCCACCTCGGCGCCGACGCGGATGATGCCGCGCTCGTCGAGGTCCTTGAGGATGTCTTCCGACAGGTTCGGGATGTCGCGCGTGATCTCCTCGGCACCGAGCTTGGTGTCGCGGGCGTCGGTCTCGTGTTCCTCGATGTGGATCGACGTGAGCACGTCGTCCTTCACGAGGCGTTCGGAGATGACGATGGCGTCCTCGTAGTTGTGGCCCTTCCAGGGCATGAACGCCACGAGGAGGTTCTTGCCGAGCGCGAGCTCACCGTCGTGGGTTGACGGGCCGTCGGCGAGCACGTCGCCGGTGGTGACCGTGTCGCCGATCTCGACACGCGGCTTCTGGTTGATGCACGTGCCCTGGTTGGAACGGCGGAACTTGTTGAGCCGGTACGTGGTGCGGCCCTGCTTGCCCTCGTAGTCGACGACGATCGAATCACCGCTGACGTCGGTGACGGTGCCGTCGCCATTCGCGAGGATCACGTCGCCCGCGTCACGCGCGGCACGCCCCTCGACACCGGTGCCGATGAACGGCGCGGTGGGGCGGAGGAGCGGCACGGCCTGGCGCTGCATGTTGGCGCCCATCAGCGCGCGGTTCGCGTCGTCGTGCTCGAGGAACGGGATCAGCGACGTCGCGACCGACACGATCTGCTTCGGCGAAACGTCCATGTAGTCGACCTCTTGCGGGGTGACGTACGCAACCTCGCCGCGACGCTCGCGCACGAGCACCTTCTCGTCGAGGAAGCCGCCGCGCTCGTCGACCGCGGCGTTCGCCTGCGCGATGACGTGGCGGTCTTCGTCGTCGGCCGCGAGGTACTCGATCTGCTCCGTGGCGACGCCGTTCACGACCTTCCGGTAGGGCGTCTCGATGAAGCCGAACCGGTTGATCCGCGCGTAGGTGGAGAGATAGCCGATGAGGCCGATGTTCGGACCTTCCGGTGTCTCGATCGGGCACATCCGGCCGTAGTGGCTCGGGTGCACGTCGCGCACCTCGAACCCGGCGCGCTCACGCGACAGGCCCCCGGGCCCGAGTGCCGACAGCCGGCGCTTGTGGGTGAGCCCCGCGAGCGGGTTGGTCTGGTCCATGAACTGGCTGAGCTGGCTGGAACCGAAAAACTCCTTGATCGCCGCGACCACCGGCCGGATGTTGATGAGCGTCTGCGGCGTGATCGCCTCGACGTCTTGGGTGGTCATGCGCTCGCGCACGACCCGTTCCATCCGGGAGAGACCGACCCGCACCTGGTTCTGGATCAGCTCGCCGACCGAACGCACCCGGCGGTTGCCGAAGTGGTCGATGTCGTCGGGGTAGTAGTCGGGGTCGTTGTTGTGCAGCTTCACGAGGTACGACACCGTGGAGAGGATGTCGGCCTTCGAGAGCTGATAGTCGACCGGGCCGGCCTCGGGGTCGGCGTTCGGCACGCTGAGGTCGAGGCTCCTGAGCGGCAGCTTGGCGTACTCGTCGCGCAACTTCTTCGACACCTTGTGGCGCCCCACCTTGGCCATGTCGTAGCGCTTGGGGTTGAAGAAGAGGTTCTCGAGCAGCGCGCGCGCGGAGTCGGGCGTGGGCGGCTCGCCCGGGCGCAGCTTGCGGTAGATGTCGATGAAGGCCGCGTCGGCGTCTTCGGTGTGGTCCTTCTCGAGCGTGTTGCGCATCGAGTCGTAGGGGTTGCCCTGCGGGTCGAGGACCAGGTTGAGCAGTTCCTCGTCGCTCTCGCCGAAGCCCAACGCCTTCAACAGGACCGTGACCGGCTGCTTGCGCTTGCGGTCGATGCGGACGTAGACGACGTCCTTCTTGTCGACCTCGAACTCGAGCCACGCGCCCCTGCCCGGGATCATCTTCGCGTCGACGATGTCCTTCTCCGGCGACGTCTTGTCGGGGTTGATCCCGAAGTAGACGCCCGGCGAGCGCACCAATTGCGACACCACGATGCGCTCCGTGCCGTTGATGATGAACGTGCCGCGCTCCGTCATCATGGGGAAGTCGCCCATGAAGACGGTCTGCTCCTTGATCTCACCGGTCTGCGCGTTCATGAAGCGAGCCGTGACGAACAACGGGCGCGCGAAAGTCATGTCACGGGCGCGACAGTCGTCCTCGGAGTACTTGGGCGGGTCGAAGATGTGGTCGGACAGCTCGAGCTTCAGCTGACCGGTGAAGTCCTCGACGGGTGAGATGTCAGCAAGGACCTCGGCGACACCCTGTTCGAGAAACCACTCGAAGGACACACGCTGCACCGCGATCAGATCGGGTAGCTCGAGCACCTCATGGAGACGGGAAAAGGACAGACGTTCGCGGGACGCGACAGAAGCCAACGTCACTCCTTCGTTGAGGAGGCGCGCGCGGACCAGGAGAACGAGGTCAGCGTGGGCACGGCCGGGCAGACACGACTGAGTGCATGTTAGCGCGCTACCGCAGGCGCTGCAAGGACGCCAAAAAGCAGACCCCGAGGGGCCTGGCCTGCGGGAAAGAATACGCCACGACCCCCCCGCGGGTCAAGGTTTGAGGTGTCCTCACTCCTCATCTCCGCGGGCCGCGGGTGGCCCGATGCCCGGCTGTTCTCGTCAGCGCCCTACCTCGGCCGAGCCCCTGCCGGTCCTCCTCCGTCGGACCGGGCTCTCCGAGCCGGGTCTCGACCGACGCCCGCAGCCGCCTCGAACAGGGGCATCGGCCCCACCCGCTCGGCTCTCCTTCTGTGTTTGGCTACTTGGGAGGCGCGTATTCGAAGACTCCGCTCGTTGCGATCTGTTCCCTCGGGGGATCGGGACGGCTATCAGGTAGGCCGTGGGAGAGGTCGGGAAGCTCCACAATTAGGAGCGGTTCGCCGTACCCGACGATCGTCGAACCTGACCACACAGCCATGCGAGTGACGGGTGGGAGGTCGGTGAGCGTGCGCCAGGTGTCGGTTGACGGGGCGTAGGCCACTGCGCTCGCACCGATCTCCTCTGTCGGGAGGAACACCAGTTCCTTCCCGGTCCAGACGCGGCTACCCATCGGCGGTATCGGCGGGAAGCTATTGGCGCCGGGAGGAACCGAGGGTGCACGCCAGTGCCCTGTTTGCAGGTCGTACAAGTGCATGTTCGTCGTTGCGACGGCATCAGACACGAGGACCGAGTTATTGAGGCACGCGAGACTCGGAGGTGCACTGTCGTCGAAAAGGTCATCGGTCAGCGCTTCGCCGGTTGTCCATTCCTTAGCCGCCCTCAAATCGAGCACGGCGATACGCGGAAGGACGAAACCATCATCTGGTCCGAAGCTGAGGCTCTCGCCCGGCTTCTGGGCCGTTGAGGGGTCGTCTGCTTGAACCGCGCCGTGGTATTGGTACTGCGAATTGAGGACGACGAGATTGTCCCCGGCGAGGCATTGAGCGTCGGAGCGAACACCAGGCGCTGGGAGTTGTGTCCAAGTGTCCGAGCCGGAGCTATAGGTCCAATACTCCTCTGCGCCGAGGGCGCCCAGCGCGAACACCGCGTTGCCATCCGGTGCGAGGCCAAGCGCCTGTGTCCGTCGGTAGTCGCCGGGCCACCACGAGCGATAGCGGTCTTGGAGTCGGGCGGGCACGGCGACGCTGCGCCAGTCGTCGCTGCTCAGGTCGAACAACGCCGCTCGATACGTGCCGGGCTTGCATCCCCCCGTCTCCCCGCCCTCCGGCTGGAGAATCTCGTCGCAGGCTGGGCCCACAACCAGCATTTGGTTGCCCACGCGGATCGCGTCCGGCTCGAAGAGTGGCCCAAGACCGGAATCAGGCAGCATCTGCACGTCGCCTGAGCCAGGCGTCAACACCGCAGCGTCGCTCAACAACGAGACGTCGGTTGTGTCGGCGGCCTGGCCGCCGAAGACGAAGACACCCTTCCCAGTCCAGGCAACGGCCGGATAGAACCGTCCGGCAAAGTCCGGCGTTGGTGTGAGGCCGTCGGCCGCGCGGACACTCTGGGTGCCATCCCCCGTCCGATCCCGCTGCACAATCGCAAGCGCCGACGCAGCGATCACGAGGACGATGGCGGCTGCGATGCCCAGTCTGGCCCAGGTCGAGCGCCGCTCGGGACGAAAGGACATCGTCAACCTCCTGCCGCTTCGCGGCGAGGTACGTGAACTCGACGAGGGTACCGACAGGCGGCGCTTTCTACGGCCCGGGAACGACTCCCTGAGCAACGAGTTCGTCATACAACGCGGTGATCGTTCCCATCGCGTGGCGTTTCAACGCTGGGTTCGTCCCATCTCCGAGGAAGTCAGCGTAGGCCTGCGGCCCAATCGATTCGATGTTGTGAAATTGATCGCGGGCGAGGCGGGTGAGCTGTGCTCGGACGTCCTCAGCGTTGTCACCACTCAGGAGTGGACTCGCCTTGATCACTTGAGCCGCGCCCGCCGGACCCAACGCGTCCGCTAGCCACACGATGTCGTACGCGTCCTTGGGCTTGTCTCGGCGCATCATCGCGTCGGTCTTCAGGCACACCCACGACGCGACTCCGGCGATCGGGAACTCGTAGGACAGCAGTCCCCGGCTGGTCTCGACTCGCCGCTCGACCGTAATGGTGTCCTCAAGCACAAGATGCCCGTAACCGACTGCGAGAGCTGTGATCTCACCGCTGCGACCGATGTTCGCCTCCGCAGGCGTACCCGCGGCTGGGTCCTCCGCCTTTCCGGACCGTTGCCGCACCGGGCACAGGAACTCCACCTGGACCCTGATCTCGCGGTGTCGCCCCACCCACCGCCACTTGATGTCACGTCCGTTCTGCCGATCAGGACGAAGACCGAGTCGCCGAAGACCGTCGACGATCGCTTGGTAGTAGTCCGCCGTTTCGCCGTCCATCAGATGCAGCGAGAGATGCAAGTCGAGATCACCGGTTCCCGCGTGGCGCTCGATGCCACGAGGTGGTTCCGGCACGAGGAGGCTTGGCACCGCGCCGCCCACGATTGCCAGGTGCTTTCCGCCAAACGCGCTGCCGAACGAGCGCAGCACGTCGGCTGCGATTCCGAGGAGCCGCTCTGTCGTTGCATCGTCGTAGTCGTGGATGTCGGCTCTGTCACCAAGCATGGCTGATTGCCCCCCACACCTGCGCGGCGAATTCGGAGCCTCGTTGCTCGGTGTGAAGGTCACACCAGACGCGCACGGGGTGTGCAACCTTGGCGCTCCACTCATCGAGCGTTGCAAGCTCAGCTCGATGCACTCCGACGCGCCAGGCATCAACCGCGACGCCAACATTGGCGTCTGCCTTCGGCACTTCGTCGAGATCGAGCGCGTCGGCAATCTGGAGCGCGGACAAGGACGGCCTCGCATTGACCCAACACCGAACTGCTGACGGCGAAGCCGTACCCAACACGCCGAGGAAGGTCGCGCCGGTCCGGCCGGTAATCGCGACCTCGAACTCAGCGGCGTCGGCTCTCGCCGAGAGCCGTGCCGCGACATCTAGATGGTTGCGCCCCCAGAGATATCCCCAGACGACCTCACGTCGACCCCACGGAGTGCGCTGTGCGAGGTGCTCGGCGAGCTGGACTGGGTCGACCACCGACACCAGCACTTCTCGACCATGGCGATGCCTAGTCACGAGCCCGTGACCGGCGAGTTGAGAGACCGTGCGAGAAGCGCTCGACAGGCTGACCCCCGCACCTTCGGCAATTCCACCGATCGTGAGTTGGACACCTCCGGAGGCAACGATAAGAAGCTCCTGCGCGACGAGTGCGTGGCTCTTCTGAAGCGGCACCGCCGTCGTGCGACGCTGAGTAGTCGTTCCGAACCGACGTGCACGGACACGAAGCCTTGGCCACTCGATCTCGGCGACTCCCGATGCATCGATGAACGAAGCTGCGCCGTCGCGCAACCTGCCCCGCCACTCGACCGGTACGGCGCCAGCGACAAGGACCACCCGGCCGGCGCCTTGCTGCCTCGCGATTTCATCGAGCAGCGACTCGACGGTCGACGAGCGAACAGGGTCGACGATCCGCACATCGAGAGTGATGCCGTCGTCATATGAGAGCAAGTTCTCCCGACCTCGATGAA
This sequence comes from Acidimicrobiia bacterium, assembly GCA_040880805.1. NCBI lineage: Bacteria > Bacillati > Actinomycetota > Acidimicrobiia > Acidimicrobiia bacterium. The sequence goes on from JBBDHW010000056.1 coordinate 7,513, forward strand.
CTACGAGATCACCGATCTCCTCGGGTTCTCCCGCGATCCACGGCAGGTTCAGGGTCAGCTTGGGGCCCGGCACGCTTGCAGTCTAGTCAATCCCGTCACTAAACAGCAAGTGTGGGGCCAGAAGACGGCCTAAGTCCCGCTCACTTGCTGTCTAATGACTCCAAGAGTAAAAGCGCAAGTCTTTACCCATGCGGTCAGCGACGCAGGAAACCGCACAGCGTCGAGCGTGCGAGCAGGTTGGTCGGTTCCCGATGGTTGCGCCCGTCGGCCGAGACCCGGCTCGAAGAGCCGACTTTTCGCCGTCAGGCGGAAAGTCGCAGGGGCTCGGACGAGGCCGGGCGCTGTCGGGAACCGCGAGCCGGCTGCTCGCACGCGGCCCGCTCGTGGTTCGAGTAAGGACTCGCTCCGACTACTTGACCTCGACCTGGGCGCCGGCTTCTTCGAGTTTGGCCTTGGCCTTCTCGGCGTCTTCCTTGGCGACCTTCTCGAGGACGGGCTTCGGCGCGCTGTCGACGAGGTCCTTGGCCTCCTTGAGGCCGAGGCCCGACACGAGCGTGCGGACCTCTTTGATGACCTGGATCTTCTTGTCGCCCGCCGCGAGCAGGATGACGTCGAACTCGTCCTGCTCCTCCGCAGCCGCGGCCTCGCCGGCGCCGGCACCGGCAACCGCGGCAACCGCCACGGGCGCGGCGGCGGTGACGCCGAACTCCTCTTCGAACGCCCTGAGGAAGCCGTTCAACTCGAGCACCGTCATGTTCTTGAAGACGTCGAGCAGCTCTTCGGTTGTCATGGTGGCCATGTCGCTGGTTCTCCTGTTACTCGGACTCTGTCGGTTCGGGTTCGGGTTCAAACGTTTCGGCTTCGGCTGCGGGCACTTCGGCTTCCACCGGCACTTCCTCGGCGGGAACACCCCCGCGCTGATCGATGAGAGCCTTCACCCCGTAGGCGAAGTTCCTCGTGAACGCCTGGAAGAGGCCCGCGGCCTTGACGAGCGGCGCCTGGAACACGCCGGCGACCTGGGCGAGGAGCACGTCGCGGGACGGCAGCTCGGCGAGCGCCTCGATCTCGACCGGCGTGATGATGCGCGGTCCGAGGAGCCCGCCCTTCACAACGAGCGCGGGGTTCGTGCGCCCGAAGTCGCGGAGGGCCTTGGCCGCACCGGCCGCGTCGCCGCGAACGAACGCGATCGCGACCGGGCCCTCGAACAGCGACGCGACATCGTCGAGACCGGCCTCGGCGACGGCGAGGCGTGCGAGCGTGTTCTTGAAAACCTTGTACTCAGTACCCGAGACGCGGAGCGTTGCGCGCAGTTCGGCGAGCTCGGGAACGGTGAGGCCGCGGTACTCGGTGAGGACGGCCGCGTCAGCTTCCGCGAGCTTCGTGCGGATCTCCTCGACGACCGCGACCTTCTCGGGTCTTGCCACCTGTGCTGCTCCTACACCATCGGTCGCTCGACGAAAAACGGGACGCCGCAGGTTCGCGAAACGTCCCGTGGAACAGGGCGCCTCGTCCGGCGGATCCCAATCCTGGTGGGACCGGGATCCATTACCTCGAGAGAGACCGGAGGTCTGTGGCGGATTCAGTTGTGGGGCGACACCTTAGCGCGCGGGTCAACCCGAGGACTTGGCGAGCTCGTCGCGGGCGACCGACGGGTCGACCCGCACACCCGGGCCCATGCTCGACGACAGCGCGACACCCTTCAGGTAACGGCCCTTCGCCGACGCGGGCTTGGCGCGGAGCACCTCGTCGAGCACTGCCTGGTAGTTGCTCATGAGATCGTCGGCGTCGAAGCTCGCCTTGCCGATCGGCACGTGCACGTTCCCGTAGCGATCGGTGCGGTACTCGACCTTGCCGGCCTTGAACTCGCCGACGGTCTTGCCCACCTCGCTCGTGACGGTGCCGGCCTTGGGGTTCGGCATGAGGTTGCGAGGCCCGAGCGTGCGGCCGAGCTTGCCGACCTTCGGCATCATGTCGGGAGTGGCGATCGCAACGTCGAAGTCGAGGAAGCCTTTTTCGATCTGCGAGACGAGGTCGTCGCTCCCGACGACGTCGGCACCCGCCTCCTCGGCCTCGCGTGCGGCATCGCCCTCCGCGAAGACCGCCACGCGCACGTCCTTGCCGGTGCCCTTGGGCAGCGACACGGTGCCGCGGATCATCTGGTCGGCTTTGCGGGGATCCACGCCGAGCCGGAACGCGGCCTCGACGGTCTCGTCGAAGTTGCGCGTGGCGAGCGACTTCACGAGATCGACTGCCTCGGTGGGCGGGTAGACGCGCTCACGATCGAATTGCAGGGCCGCGTCGGTGAACTTCTTGCCGTGCTTGCTCATTCCTCAGCCTTCACTTGCTCGTCGCCGATTTCGATTCCCATGGAACGCGCGGTGCCGGCGACCTGCGCCATCGCACCCTCGAGGTCGATGGCGTTGAGGTCGGGCATCTTGGTCTCGGCGATCTGGCGCACCTGAGCGTGCGTGACACGCCCGACCTTCTCCGTGCGCGGGTTCTGCGCGCCCTTCTCGACACCCGCGGCCTGGCGGAGCAGGAACGGCGTGGGCGGCGTCTTGGTGATGAACGTGAACGACCGGTCTTCGTAGATCGAGATCTCGGCGGGGATCACGAGCCCGCGCTGGCTCTCGGTGACCGCGTTGTAAGCCTTGCAGAAGTCCATGATGTTGATCCCGTGCGGACCGAGCGCGGTGCCGACGGGCGGCGCGGGCGTTGCCTGCCCGGCCGGGATCTGGATCTTCACGGTCGCAGCGAGTCTCTTCTTTGCCATCTCTATTCGCTCGCTCTCTGCGAGCCGGGATACCCGGCTCGCGGTCGTTCGCTCGCTGGCGAGCGTCCTTCGCTCGCTCCGCTCGTCTCCGGGCGCCGCGTCCGCATCATCTCTACAGCTTCGCGACTTGGCCGAGCTCGAGCTCGACGGGCGTCTCGCGACCGAAGATGTTCACGAGCACGGTGAGCTTGGACCGGGCGACGTCGATGTCGGAGATCGCGCCGTTGAAGTCGGCGAAGGGACCGGTGACGACGCGCACCTGTTCGCCCACCTCGAACTCGAGGCGCGGGCGCACCTTGCGCTCCTGCCCGGGTTCTTCCTTGCCGACACCGAGGATCGACTCGACCTCTTTCCGCGACAGCGGAGTGGGGCGTGACGCGTTGCCGACGAAGGCGGTGACACCCGGCGTGTTGCGCACGACGTACCAGGAGTCGTCGTCGAGCGCCATGCGCACGAGCAGGTAACCGGGAAATACCTTCTTCTGCACGACGACCTTGCGGCCGCCCTTGAACTCGATGACGTCTTCCATCGGGATAGCGACTTCGTAGATCTGTTCCTCGACGTTCATCGACTTCACGCGGCTCGCGAGGTTCTGCTTGACCTTGTTCTCGTAGCCCGCGTACGTGTGCACGACGAACCAGTCGCCGGGTCGGTCGTAAGGGCTGGGCTCGGGTGGCTCGGCGTCGGCGTCGCCTTCGAGCTCTCCGTCGAGTCCTTCCTCGACGACCTCGAGGAGCTCCGCGCTCGCGAGCTCGAGGGATCCGGCCGGTTCCACGATCTCGACGATCTCGACGATCTCCTCTGCGTCGTCGCCGGCTTCGGGCCGCGTGGAGAGCGTCGCCCAGTCGGGGAGCGAGGACTCCTGCTCCGTCACGTCGGTCGCATCGCCCGTGGTCGAATCGCCGGGGCGCGCGTCGTCGGTGGGCGCGTCGACCGATCCGCCGGCGGGAGCGTCGCTCGAGGAGAGATTGTCCGAAGATGTCTCGATGTCGTCCATGGCGATCAGTCGAAGAGGAAGAGCACGAACTTGGACGACACGTAGTCGAACCCGAAGATGAGCGTGGTCATGACGATCACCGCGATGAGCACGACGATCGTGGAGTTGATGACTTCCTTCCGGGTGGGCCAGGCGACCTTGCGGAGCTCGCCCTTCACCTCCGAGAAGTACTCGCGGGGCCCCACCTTGTCGCGCTGAACCGGCACCGGTTGCGGCCGGCGCTGCTGTGGCTGGCCCGGTTTGTCCGAGCCTTGCTTCTGCATCAAACGCTTGGTCTGACGATTCATCGACACGGCGCAGCCGTCCTGTTCGTGTTCTCTGCAGGGCAGGAGGGACTCGAACCCGCAACCGCCGGTTTTGGAGACCGGTGCTCTACCAATTGAGCTACTGCCCTCCGGCCGTTTGGTCGGGCCGAACACATTGAGGATAGCAGCGGCGCTCCGAGCCGCCCGAGGCGGCTGCTACGCAGGGATCGCTTCGGAGCGCCGGCGGCGGTCGAGGGCCCACAGCGATGTGAGCACGATCGAGCCGACGAACCAAGCGAAGACCGGCGGTTCGCGGAGGACACCCACGACCGATCCGGCGTAGGGAATCCGCAACGCGACGCTGCCGATCACGTCTCGGGAGGTGGGGTGCCACGGGTCGGCGGCGGCGCGGTTGTCGCCGCGGGTGATGTAGCCGGTCTCGGCCGAGCCGCCGATGATGCGGTGGATCACGCGCAGACCCGCGCGTTCGAACCCGTCCGGCACGCGGTACGCGATCACTTCACCCACGTGGTACGAGTCGTGACCGCGCGTGATCACGAAGTCGCCGTCGACGAGGGTCGACTCCATCGACGTGCCCGCCACCATCGCGTACGCGGCCGGGCCACCGATGAGCTGCGGGCGGTAGAGGTTCCACCAGAAAACGGCGAGCACCAGCGTGACCGCGATGTTCAGCGCCCGCAGCCAGGGTCGACGGACGTGTCGCCACGCGCCAACCGCCGCTGCTTCGTCGCCTGCCACGAGACCAGTGTCGCCCAGAACGGAATGACCGTCTAGCTGGCGACCGGTAACCCGCGCCGGCGGGAGCGGTGCACGAGCATCGCCGCCGTCGCGGCAGTCGCGGCGACCGCCGCGCCTCCGATGGCGCCCGCGTACGCGAGGCGACGACCCGAGAGGATCGAGTGGACGGCCTGGCGCTCCCCGGCTTCCTCGATCGCGGCGAGTGTCTGCGCGAGCAGCCCCGGCGAGGGCTCGAGGTAGCGGGTGCGCAGCATCTGGAGCCCGCGCAACATGCGTCGATACCGGGCGAGCTCGGCCTGGCACCGCAGGCAGCTCTCGATGTGCCGCTGCACGGAGAGCTCGACTGCAGCGCCGTGCTCGACCGCCGCGGGCAGCAGCTTGGCGACGTCGTCACACTGCATGGGCCCACCTCCCGCCGTTCTCCGGGCCCTCGTTCGCGGACTCGTCGTCGTAGAGAAGGTCGCGCAGGCGCCTGCGTCCGCGGTGGAGACGCACTTTGGCCGCGGGCACCGAGATGCCGAGCTCAACGGCTACCTCCTCGTGCGAGAGCCCGTACACGTCCTTCAGCACCACGAGGACGCGCAGCTTGGGAGGGAGCTCCTGGAGCGCGCCCGACAGACGAACGAGTAACGCAGCCGACTCCGCGGCGCCTTCTGGTTGCGCGTCGGACCGGAGCTCGATCGGCTCTTCCACCATCGCATCGAGTGCTTCGGTGCGGTGACGGTGACGGCGCTTCACAAGGGTGTACGCAGCGTTCGCGGTGATGCGATACATCCAGGTGCTGAACTGCGCGTCGCCGCGAAAGCGCGGCAGCCCCTTCCAGGCACGAAGGTACGCCTCTTGCACCACGTCGCGTGCATCCTCCTCGTGGGCCGTGAGGCGGAGAGCGAGCGTGTAGGTGTCGACGTAGGTCCGGCGGACCAACTCGTCGAAAGCCGGGCGGTCGCCCTCCCGGGCGGCCACGACCAAGCGGTCGAGCTCGTCTCGTTCTCGCGGCAGTTCGTGCGTGGTCATGTGAGACTCACGCCCGTGCCCGCGGGTTACGCGGCCCGACGTTGCCCAATGTTCAGCGGGTTTCCCGGTGGAGGGTGTGCTGACGCTCGAAGCGGCAGTACTTCTTCATCTCGATGCGCTCTCGGTTGTTGGTCTTGTTCTTGACCGTGATGTAGTTGCGCCGCTTGCACTGCTCGCACGCCAGCGTCACCTTGACCCGCTTGTCACTTGCCATCTGTCGTCTGCTCCCGGTCTTTCCTGGTAGCGGTGGCGGGACTCGAACCCGCGACGCCGCGATTATGAGCCGCGTGCTCTGCCAACTGAGCTACACCGCCAAACTATGGCCTCGCTGAGCCCCCTTACGGACTTGAACCGTAGACCCCTTCCTTACCATGGAAGTGCTCTACCAACTGAGCTAAGGGGGCGGGACCGGCAAGGCTAGTGCCGCGGCTCCGTGCCCGAACAGCCGGAAACGGGTCCGCGCTACCGTGCGACGATGAGCGTCCTGATCCGTCTCGCCGAACGGCGTGACGCGGCGGGGATTCGGGCCATCTACAACCACTACGTCACCGAGTCGACCGCGCTCTTCGACATGGTGCCGCGCACCCTCGACGAACAAGTGCAGTGGATCGACGAGCACTCGGGAGGCCATCCGGCCTTGGTGGCCGTCGCTCGCGGTGAGGACGGCACCAACCGCGTGGTGGGCTTCGGGTCACTGTCGCCGTTCCGGTCGCGGCCGGCGTACACCACCACGGTGGAGAACTCGGTGTACCTGCTCGAGGAGTACCAAGGTCGCGGTGTCGGGCGCATGGTCCTCGAGGAGCTGATCCGGCTCGCCGAGTTGCACGGGTTCCATTCCGTGATCGCGCGCATCGCCGGTAGCAACGACGCGTCGATCGCGCTGCACGCCGCGTGCGGGTTCGAGCTCGTGGGGACCGAGCGCGAGGTCGGTCGCAAGTTCGGCCGTTGGCTCGACGTGGTGGAGATGCAGCGACTTCTGTAGGCGGACGCGGCGACCAGAGCGACGGAGGAGCGGAGGTCGCTCGCCAGCGAGCAAACGGCCGCGAGCCGGGTATCCCGGCTCGCAGAGAGCGAGCGAATTATGCAGGCTCGTCGTCTTCGGAACCGTTGTTGGCCTTGAGCAACTGGCTCGTGCCCGGGCCGATGATCGCCTCTCCCTCGTGGTCGACGAACGCCGGCTGCTTGGAACCGTTCTCCGCGTCGACGACGGGAACATCGGGTGTCTGACCGTTCCCGCTCCCGTTCGCAGAAACCGGCTCGACGGCACTTCGGAGCGTCTGACGCTCGGGCGGCTCGAACTCCACGCGCTGCGTGCCCTCCTGGTGCGCGAGGAGCATCCGCTCGTGGTACTGGTCGATCTCGCCGACGAACTCAGGGTCGAGGTAAACGGTGCCGTCGACGACCGTGCCCATCCGCTGCTCGATCACCGCGACCACGTCTTCGCCGGCCAGTGTCTTCTGCTCCTCGAGCGCGTGGGCAACCCGGAGGATCGTGTCGCGCTCGCGCTCGATGAGCGTGTGCGTGCGACGCAGCAGACGGTTGAGGTTGTCCTCGACGCGCTGTCCCATGCTCCCGCTGAGGAGCTCCTTGTTGAGATCGCCCGGCTTCTGCGTGGGGCCGCCGCCACCGACGCCGGCGCGCTGGATGATCGCGTGCGACGCGATCGTGGAGCCCATGCCCCAGAAACCCTCCATGAGGATCGCGATCTCGGTTGCCTGCTCGAGGTCGCCGGACACACCGGACGCGCTGTCGCCGGCGAAGAAGATGCGCTCGCCGGCGAGCGACGCGAGGCACACCATGATGTCGGACTCGAACTCCGTCTTGAAGAGCTTCTGGCGGTCCTCGATCGGGACCGACGCGACGAGCCCGAGGTAGTCGGTGCCGGGGTGGATGGTGGCCATGTCGATCTCGAGGTGCTTGCGGACGCGGTACGCAACCACTGCGTGACAGGCCTCGTGCACCGCGACCCCGTGGCGGTCGACGGCGATCAGCTCCTGGTCGCGCGTGAGCCCGAGGGTCTTGAGGTGCTTTGCGTCGAGCACGTCGGTCCAGGTGATCATGTCGCGGTTGTCCTGGATCGCGTTGATGAGCGCCTCGTTGACGAGGTCCTTGATCGACGCGCCGGTCGCGTACGGGGTCATGTGGGACAGCCGGTCGACCTGTTCCGCGGTGAGGTCGTGCTCGACCTTGGCGAGGTAGCCCTCGTAGGTGCGGACACGACCCTGGTTGGTGGGGTATCCCACGCGATAGATGCGGTCGATGCGGCCCGGACGCAGCAACGCCTGGTCGAGCGACTGCGGCATGTTGGTAGCCATCATGATGAGCATGCGGTACTTCGGGGGCGGCTTCGACTTCAGCCCGAACAGCTTCCGGACGTAGCGGTTGATGATCCCACGCGGCTTGTTGAGGCCTGACAGCTCGGTGAGGAGCACGGGGAGGACCGACCCACCCATCCCGCCGCCCATGCCCATCATGAAACGCGAGCGCGTGGTGTCGGGACCAGTCGGCGGGTCGTGGTGGTGATGCGCGCCGATCGCGCCGTCCATGAGGTGCTGGCGCGTGACGTCGGACAGATATCCGAATCCTCCGCACGAGCACATCCCGGAGAACAACGAGTCCTGCGCGCGCGGCGCCTGGCCCGCGAGCTCACCTCGGCTGCCGAGCGCGTCGGCCTCGTCGAAGAAGGCGACCACGCCCCCGTAGCGGAGCGCGAGGCGGCGAAGACGGCGGAAGAGCATCTTCACCTTGATCACGCCCATGCCCATCGTGTTGAGCTGGCTGGCGTCGATGTTCACGAACGGCTTGCCGGTCTCGCCCGCCATCGCCTCGGCCATGAGCGTCTTGCCGGTACCGGGCGGACCCCACAGGAGCAGGCCGCTCGGCACGTAGCCGCCCTTCTCCTCGATCATCTTGGGGTTGTCGAGGAAGATGAGATTCTCCTTCACCTTCTCGAGGACGGGATCCTGACCCCACACGTCGGAGAACCGAGTGTTGATGTCGTCGGGGTAGAACGTCTCGACGCCGCCCCTCGTCGCGAACCAGATCATGAGACCGAACTGGAACCCGATCCAGAACGTGAGGAACAGCACCAACTGGAGCGCCGTCGGTGTGACGCCGATGACGAAGTCGAGCAACTCGTAGGGCGCACGAAAGAAGTTGGTGTCGAAGAGCCGCGCCAACACGAGGTTGAGGACCACGAGGACCGTGACGATCTTGATCGTGCGCGCGGCCTGGTGGCGCTTCCACGGGTCGAACCTCGAGATGCTCTCGTTCCAACCCGCGAAGACCTTGTCGCGCCAGAGCTGGTAGTAGGAGGCGCTGTGCTCGCAGATCAGGTAGTGGATCTGGCGGATGAGCTCCAGGCCCATCAGGGCGAGGATCCACCACTTCCCGCGCGCCGTCATGTTGAACGCCTCGGACGCCGGAAGGAGCGGGTCGTCGGCCATCTCGGCCGCGAAGAAGAACGCGAAGAGCGCACCACCCCAGAACAGGAACTTGATGCGGTTCCAGAACGACATCGGCTTGCGCGTCGCGCGTTCGCTCTCGCGCGGACGGCTCTCGAACTCGGTCGCGACTTGTGTCATGTCACTTGTCCTTCACCGTCCACGAGTTGATGACGCTGTCGATCTTCGACTCGTACTTGTCGTAACACTCGGTTGTGCAGTAGATGCTGATCGCGTACACCTTCGACGTCGACTGGTCGAAGAGCGCGATCTGATTGAAGGTGATGGAGCTGGTCTTGCCCTCGACGCGGGCAACCAGGTGTGAGCCGTGGAAGCCGCCGCCGAGCTCCACGAGGTCGTAGGCCGACACGTGCGCGTTCCCGGCCTCCAGGGCGTCGTCGACGTCGAAGAAGATGTTGCGCAGCGACTGGAGCGACGCGGCGTCGGAAGCATCGGGCGAGAGGGGCCGGACGACTGCCTGGCCGAGCGGATAGTTCGGGCGGTTGCCCGCGAGATGGTTGAGCGACGGGTCGGGGTTGGCGTCGAAGACCGTGGTCCACATGGTGTCTCGGCGCTGGTCGATCTCGTCCTTGGAGAGCGCCCCCTTCAGGGCGTCGAGCACGGAGTCCTGGTCGTAGAGCTTCCAGCTGTCGGGCACCTTGAAGTAGGTCTTGTTCTCGGAGCTCTTGACGTAGTGATACCCGGTGCCGGCGCAGGCCGCGAAGGCGAGTGGCGCCGCGAGGAGAAGCAGTGCAGTCGCGGAGCGCGCCCTCCCCAGGCCTCCCGTCATACCCACCAGTATCGACCAGATCAGGGGTGGTCGGTAGTCCGAATGTGGTGTGGAGGCGTCACGGAAAAGAAAGGAGGCCCGCCGAGGCGGGCCAGTGGGCCGGGTTGGATTCGAACCAACGTAGGTTTCCCAGCAGTTTTACAGACTGCTCCCTTTGGCCACTCGGGTACCGACCCAGGGGGGGCGTACAGTACCAGCCCCAAATAATTCGTCGCTCACTGCGAGCGGGTATCCCCGGCTCGCGGTCGTTCGCTCCTGGCGAGCACTCGACTCGCTCCGCTCGCTCGTGCCGCAGGTACCCTCACTATGGTGCGCCGCAGCGAGAGAGCGAATCAGCATGGCAACGTTTGACGTGGTGTCGGAGCTCGACATGCAGGAGGTGCGCAACGCCGTCGATCAGGCGAAGCGCGAGGTCGGCACCCGCTTCGACTTCAAGAACACCGGTAGCACCATCGAGCTCGGCGAGAAGTCGATCGAGCTCCACACCGAGAGCGACGCGCGCCTCAAGGCACTCACTCAGGTGCTCGAGGAGAAGCTCGTGCGCCGTCAGGTCTCGTTGAAGGCAATCTCGTATGGGAAGGTCGAGGAAGCCGCGAAGGGGACCGTCCGCCAGACGGTCACCCTCAACATGGGGATCTCGTCCGACAAGGCACGCGAGATCGGAAAGTTCCTCAAGGGCCTCAACTTGAAGGGTGTCCAGCACCAGGTGCAGGGCGACCAGCTCCGCGTGAGCGGCAAGAAGCGTGACGACCTGCAGGCCGCCATCCAGGCCATGCGCGACCACGACTTCGAGATCGCCTTGCAGTTCACCAACTTCCGCGACTGATCCGCTCGAGGCCGGGCCCTACGGGCCGAGGACGGTGGCGAGCCCCCCGGCCATCGTCTCGAGGTTGGCAGACGGCGTATCGCCGAGGGGCAGGGTCACCCCGACCGGGAGCTGCATGAACGTGAACGCGCCGCGACTTCCCGCGGTGAGGGCCGCGATCGCGGTGGTCCCGATCTGCAGGCCGTCCGGACCGTTCAACGTCGAGATATAGAAGACGTCCCGAACTCCGAGCTTCTTCGCTCCGATCGTCGCCGAACCACGCTTGGGCACGCGCTCGACGTCAACGCTGGAACCGGCAGGAAGACTCGCGAGATAGAGGTCGTGGAGACAGGTCCCGAGGTTGCTGTAGTCGCCGAACCAGTGGCCGGCCGTCCCCTTCGTCGGGAACACGATGATCTCGGCACCGACGGTGGTCCGCGTCGCGGGGTCCTGTGCCCGGAAGCCCCTGATCACGCCGTTCGTGCCCGAGGAGAGGAACGCGTCGGTCGCGGCCCGGCAGGCCGCCGGGTTCGCGGGTACCACCGAACGCGGGGATGGTTGGAACACAAAGGGGTTCGCGGTCGGGGCCCATTCGATGAAGCGCTTCGCCCCTTCGTCGGCGTCCTTGGCGAGCTTCGGGTTCGACGCTTCGAACTTCCACGCCAGCAGGCGATAGCGCAAGCTCGCCCACGCCTGCCGCTCGAGCTCCTCCAGCTCGCCGGGCTTCGCGTTCGCGACGCGAGCCGTGGCCTCGGCGACAAGATTGTCCCAGGTGAGCAAGGCAGCGGCACCGGCCAACGGGGCGGCAGCACTCGTGCTTTCGAACGTCGTGGCCCAGACGCCGTCGTCATTGGAGACCGCTGACGCGAAGGTCGGAGGTGGCGGCAGCTGCGCGTACTGCACGAACACACTGTTGATCGCGTCGCGCGCGCCGTAGCCGAGGCACGCGGCGGACGATCGCGCCGTCGTCACGAAGTTCCTGGCCGCCTTCGCGTTCGGGAACACGTGGATCCGCTCGTTCACGACGATCCGCCCGTCGCTCGTCCCGAGTAGCACGCCGTTCCCCGACGACGGGCCTTTCGCGAGCGCGGCGTCGACCTCGGCGGCACGAGGGCAGCTCCCCTTCAGCGCGTCCGTGTACAGGGGTTGCGCGTCGCGGGCCGTGAACGCCACGAACGGGGTGCGGGCGTACGTTCCCGCCGTCAAGTACGCGTCGGGCGGGACCGCTGCGCCGGGATCGACCGCGCCTGCCGGTACCGCGGCCGTCAGCGCAAGTGCGGTGGTCGCGACGACGAAGGGTCGAAGCACCCTTCGACCCTACTGACTGAGTCAATACTGGCCGCTGCGGAGGCGGGCGATGCGGTCGGCCGTGGGCGGGTGCGTGCTGAACAGGTTCTTGAACTGGACCTTGCGACCGGTGAGCGGGTTGATGATGTACGCAGTTGCTCGCTGCGGACTGACGTCCATCGGCACCTGGTTCGCGTAGGCCTCGATCTTCTCGAGCGCGCGGGCAAGGGGCTCGCCGTCGTGCACCAGGTGGGCGCCGCTGGCATCGGCTTCGTACTCGCGGGAGCGGGTCAGCGCTCGCTGGAGGAGGAAGGCCGCGAGGGGCGCCAGGATCATCATGAGCAATGCGCCGATGATGTTGTCTTCATCGGAGAACCAGAACGCCATGCGCGCCACGAACGTGATGGCCAGGGCCACGGCTGCCGCCACCGATCCGATCAGGATGTCGTAGTTCTTGACGTGCGAGAGCTCGTGGGCGAGCACGCCGCGGAGCTCGTCACGGTCGAGCACCCTCAGGATCCCTTGCGTGACACACACTGCCGCGTGCCTCGGGCTCCGCCCGGTGGCGAACGCGTTGGGTTGCGCCTCCGCGGACACGTAGATCTTCGGCATGGGCATGCCGGCCGCGCTCGTGAGCTCCTCGACGATCTCGTAGACCTCGGGCAGCTCCTCACGGGTGGCCGGCTGGGCGCGCGCCGCCTTGATCGCGAGCTTGTCGCTGAACCAGTAGGAGCCGCCGCAGAACAGGAGGCCGAACGCGAGCCCGATCAGGAGCCCGGTGGAACCGCCCAGGACAGCGCCGATGCCCATGAACAGGGCACCGAGGAGCGCCAGGAGGACGGCCGTCTTCGCTGCGTTTCTCATTGTCCTCACCTCGTCGGGATCGGGAAGATCCCGGTTACCCCTGCAACGCTACGCGCTGCCCCTCGCGTTCCCGCCACGACCCCCAATCAGTCGTAGTACCCCGAGTGGAAGTAGATACACGGGACGCCTTCGGCGCGGAACATCTCGACGTTGCGGCGGTCGTCCTCGATCGCGAGCCGGAGGTCGAACCCGTACCGGCGGAGGTCCCACACCGAAGCCTGCTTGAAGTCGCGGGCGTAGTCGTAGTCGCCCCATGGCCGCATGACGAGCAGGTCCCACCGGATCCTGTAGCGGCGCAACCACGCCTCGGTGAGGTGGTGCACCCGCTCCGGGCGCGCGGTGAGCAGCAGGATCCGCAACTCGGGATCGAGCAGATCGAGGAGCACCTTGACCTCTTCGATGACCTCGTCGTCGCCGCAGGCTTCGAAGAACGCGTCCCAGTCTCGGCGCGGCCGCTCGAGGTAGTGCTGACGGCTCGCCGCGTCGGAGAGCACGCCGTCGAGGTCGACGATCGCGCCCGGCCCGGGCTCGACGGCGCCGTCGTGCCACGTCCAGTGCTCAGGTGCGTAATTCGGAATCGTCAATCTTCGTCGGCCGGTGCCGTCGCGAGGTAGCGCGACTTGATGCCTTCGACGACAGAAGGGTCGGCGAGTGTGGTGGTATCGCCGAGCGCTTGGTCTTCGGCCACGTCACGCAACAACCGACGCATGATCTTGCCCGACCTGGTCTTCGGCAGATCCTCGGTGAAGAGGATCTTCTTCGGCTTCGCGATGGGGCCGATGGTGTTGCCCACGTGGTCGCGCAACTCGGCGACGAGCGCGTCGCTCGCCTCGCGGCCGCCGCGGAGGGTCACGAACGCGCTGATCGCCTGGCCGGTGGTGTCGTCCTTCGTGCCGACGACCGCGGCCTCGGCGACCGCGGGATGCCCCACGAGCGCGTGCTCGACCTCGGCGGTGGAGATGTTGTGCCCCGACACGAGCATCACGTCGTCGACCCGGCCGAGCAGCCAGAAGTAGCCGTCTTCGTCGCGCTTCGCGCCGTCGCCCGCGAAGTACCGACCCTCGAATCGACTCCAGTACGTGTCGCGGTAACGCTCCGGGTCGCCCCAGATGCCGCGCAGCATCGCCGGCCACGGTCGCGTGAGCAGCAAGTAGCCGCCGCCGGGGATCGGCACCGATTCGCCCGCGTCGCTCACAACGTCGGCACCGATGCCCGGGAGCGGGAAGGTCGCGCTCCCGGGCTTCAACGTGGTCGCGCCGGGCAACGGGCTGATCATGATGGAGCCCGTTTCCGTTTGCCACCACGTGTCGACCACGGGGCAGCGCCCACCACCGATGTACTGCCAGTACCAGACCCATGCCTCGGGGTTGATCGGTTCACCGACCGTGCCGAGCAGACGCAGCGAGGACAGATCACGCGACTCCGGGTACTCCGATCCCCACTTCATGAACGTACGGATCGCGGTGGGCGCGGTGTAGAGGATCGTGACCTTGTACTGCTCGATGATCTGCCAGAGCCGGTCCTTCTCGGGGAAGTCGGGCGTGCCCTCGTAGATCACGCTCGTCGTGCGGTTCGCGAGCGGGCCGTACACGATGTACGAGTGGCCGGTGACCCAACCGACATCAGCCGAACACCAGTAGACGTCGGTATCGGGGTGCAGGTCGAAGACGTGTTGGTGCGTCCACGCGACTTGCGTGAGGTAGCCGCCCGTCGTGTGCATGATGCCTTTGGGCTTCGCGGTGGTGCCGCTCGTGTAGAGGAGATAGAGGAGGTCTTCCGAGTCCATGTGCTCGGGGTCGCAGTCACTCGACTGTTGCGGCACGAGGTCGTGCCACCACACGTCGCGCCCCTCTGTCATGGGAACGTCGTGTTCCGTGCGGCGCAGCACGAGCACCTTCTCGATCGACGGGCACTCGCCCACCGCGGTGTCGGCCGTCTCCTTCAGCGGCACGATGCTCCCGCGCCGCCACGCGCCGTCGCCGGTGATGAGCACCTTGGCCTCGGCGTCCTGAATGCGGTCGCGCAGCGAGTCGGCCGAGAAGCCGCCGAACACCACCGAATGCGGCGCGCCGATCCGCGAGCACGCGAGCAGCGCCATCGGCAGCTCGGGCACCATGCCGAGGTAGATGTTGACCCGCTCACCCTTGCGAACGCCGAGCTCCTTCAGCGCGTTGGCGAGACGGCAGACGTCGTCGAGCAGCTCTGCGTAGGTGATGGTGCGCGTGTCGCCCGGTTCGCCCACCCAGTGGTACGCGACCTGCTCGCCGTGACCGGCCATCACGTGGCGATCCAGGCAGTTATAGGACGCGTTGAGCTTCCCGCCGACGAACCACTTCGCGAACGGGAGATCCCACTCGAGGATCGTGTCCCACTCCTGATACCAGTCGAGGAGCTTCGCCGCCTGCTGCGCCCAGAACCCCTCGTAGTCGACGTTGGCCTCGTCGTAGATCTCGGCGTCGACGATGAGCGCGTCCTGCTTGAACGACTCGGACGGTCGGAACGTGCGTCCCTCCTCGAGCAAGGACTCGATCGTGTCGGACATTGCGTTGACCCCCGGGATGCACAGCTCGCGAACCTGCGTCGACGACCGACGCTATACGACGGCTGTTGGCGAAAGTTCGGGAGTGGGGTCAGCCCGCCCGGAACACGAGGACGCGGTGGGCGCCGAGACCCGCCGGGTCGAGCAGCGCGGCAGCCTCGGTGACCCGGCTGCGGTGCCGGAGCGCCTCGAGGTCGCCGACGTGCGCGCGTGCGTCCCACTGCGCACGTGCATCCGCGACGAGCTCCTCCACGCCGAGCTCGCGCAACCACTCCGCCTGCGTGCACTCTCGC
This sequence comes from Acidimicrobiia bacterium, assembly GCA_040880805.1. Lineage (NCBI taxonomy): Bacteria > Bacillati > Actinomycetota > Acidimicrobiia > Acidimicrobiia bacterium. The sequence goes on from JBBDHW010000056.1 coordinate 23,322, forward strand.
TCCAACGTGAGGCCGGCGGCGCTCGCCGCATGCACGAGATACTCGAGCGGAACGTCGGCGGTGATGTCCTGTTCGCCGGGCGCGACGATCGGTGACGCGCCGCGCCGATGTTCCCGGTAGGTGCGCAGCCAACCCGCTTGGCCGCGCTCCATCAGCTCGGCCGCGGATGCGGCGTAGTCGACGATGAGCAACGTGCCACGCAGCACCGCCGCACATCCGAGCAACCAGTCCCGCGCGCCGGTGGGTACCGGCAACCGCGTCCCGACGGGCACGTCGCCCGACGCTACGTGATCGGCCTCGGTCGCGAGCGCGGGCGCGGCGGGAATCACGTCTTCCTCGAACGCGTCTTCCGTGATGCCGACGCGCACCTCCGACCAGCCGTCAGCGCTGCGTTCGACGACGCGGAACGGGAGATTGTCGAGCAGCTCGTTCGCCAGCACCACGCCGGTCAGCGGCACCGCGGGGAGCTCACCCAGCGACGTGGCGATCGGCCCGACATCGGCAACGGGCGCGGGTGGGCCGTCGCCGTCGGGGATCACGGGCCCGAGCGCGTCCTCGAAGGGTTCGAGCACGAGCAGCTCGCGCTGCTCCGCGCGCAGCGCTTCGGAACGCTCGACGAGCACGTACCGCAGCGCCGGGCCGCACCTCGGCTGTGACGCGAGCACGTCGGCCGCGAGCCGTCCCCGACCTGCACCTGCTTCCACCACGAGATACGGGTCCGGTGCGTGCAGCTCGTCCCAGAACTCGTCGAGTGCACGCGCGACGAGTGCGCCGAACAGGGTGCCCACCTCGGGGCTGGTGACGAAGTCGAGGCCGCGGCGGCCCGCTCCCTTCGCACGGGTGAAGAAGCCGCCGTCGCCGTACAAGGCCTCTTCGACAAACGTGTCGAAGGGAATCGGCCCTTCCCGATGAATCCGCTCAGCGAGCCGCTTCGCGAGCGCAGACCTCATCAGAGGACAAGCTACCGGCGCACGCGGCGACGAGCGAAGCGAGTCGCTCGCCAGCCGAGCGAACAATCAGGTGACGGGGAACGCGAGCTCGCCGATGCGGGCGAAGAACTGCGGGTAGATGCCGACTACCACCACAACCGCCGCGGTGAGCCCGATCGCGAGGGTGAGCGCGGCCGGGACCGTCCGGGAGGGCGTGACATCGGCGTACTCGGGCGCGGGATCATGGAACCACATCTCGCGTGCCACCGCCGCGTAGTAGAAGAACGCGATCACCGAGGCGACCGCCGCGATCACGCCCAGCACGATCGCGCTCGGCGTGTTGGCGTCGAAGACGGCGCGGAACATCACGAACTTGGCGAACCACCCCGCGGTCGGTGGTATCCCGGCGAGGGAGAGGAGGAACAGCGTCATCGCGAGCGCGAGACCCGGAGAAGTCTGCCCAAGCCCGGCGTACGATTCGATCTCGCCCGAACGGGTACGGCGTGCCACGGCGATCACCACGGCGAACGCGCCAAGGTTCATCGCTCCGTAGATGAGGATGTAGATCACGACGGCTTCGAACGACGCCACCGCGGCCTGGTTGTCGCCGGCAACCGCGAGCGGTACGAGGATGAAGCCGCCCTGCGCGATCGACGAGTACGCCAGCATGCGCACGATGTTGGTCTGGCGCAGCGCGACCAGGTTGCCGTAGATCATCGACGCCGCGGCGAGGATCCAGAGCGCAGGCTGCCACGAGTCGGGCGACGGGAAGAAGCCGAACGCGACGACGCTGAGCATCGCGACGAAGCCACCCGCCTTCGACGCCACCGACAGGAAGGCGGTGACCGGTGTGGGCGCGCCCTGGTACGTGTCGGGGACCCAGAAATGGAACGGGACCGCGCTCACCTTGAAGGCGAAGCCGCCCAGCGTGAGGAAGATCGCAACTGCGAACAGCGGCGTGGTCTCGCGGCCGGGCGCACTGATGTAGTGGGAGATGTCGCTCAACAGCGTGGAGCCCGTCTCGCCGTAGACGAGAGACATGCCGTAGAGCATGATCGCCGTCGACAGCACACCGATCAGGAAGTACTTGATCGCCGCCTCGTTCGAGCCTTCGTCGTGCTTGCGCCACCCGGCGAGCACGAATGTGGGGATCGTGATCGTCTCCAGCGCGACGAAGATCGACACCAGATCGCGCGATGAAGCCATGACGAGCATGCCGAGCACCGAGGTGAGCAGCAGGAAGTAGAACTCGCCCTGGTAGTAGTCGCCCTCGCTGATGTAGTCGGCTGACATGAGCAACGACACGTACGCAACGACGAGGAAGAAGCCTTCGAGCGCGAGCGCGTAGTTGTCGACGACGAACGCGCCGCCGAAGAGATCGCGTGGGAGCTGCGACCCGTCGGCGGCGAGCGTGATCACGGGCACCAGTGCCGCGAGCACGCCGATCGACGCGATCCGCGACGACGTGAAGCGGGACCGTTCCGGCCAGATCAGGTCGGCCACGAGCACGACGAGGATCGCCGCCGTGAGGACGATCTCGGGCGCGATCGCGTGGAAGTCGACGGAAGGGTTCACCCAAGTGCCCTGTTGATGCCGGCGACGATCTGCGTGACCGCGGGATCGCTGATCTTGAACAAGAGGTTCGGGTAGAACCCGAGCACGACGATGAGCGCGAGCAGCGGGATCCATGCGATCCACTCGGGCCCGTGCACGTCGTGCACATGGAGATCGGCGAACTCGGCGTGGACCTTGCCGAACGCGACGCGCTGGAACATCCAGAGCAGGTACCCCGCGGCGAGGATCGTCCCGATCGCCGCGATCACCATGTACACGCGGAACGTCCAGAGCGTGCCGCTGCTCCCGCCCCACAGACCATTCGGGTTCGCGGGGTCGTACGCGGAGAGGATCGCCGGGAACTCGCCCCAGAACCCGGCGAGCCCGGGAAGGCCGAGTGACGCCATCGCGCAGAACCCGAGTATCCAACCGAGGTGTGGCGCCTGCGTGAGCAGACCGCCCAGCCGGCTGAGCTCGCGCGTGTTGTAGCGCTCCTGGATCGATCCCGCGAGGAAGAACAACATGCCGGTGATGAGCCCGTGCGCAACCATCCCGAACACCGCGGCGTTGATGCCGAAGTCGGTGAGCGTCGCGATGCCGAGCATCACGAAGCCCATGTGCGCGATCGAGGAGAACGCGATCAAGCGCTTCATATCTCGCTGCGCGAGGCAGCCCAGCGCGCCGTAGATGATCCCGATCACGGCGAGGAGCCCGATCCAGGGTGCCCAGGTCTGCGCGGCTTCGGGGATAATGGGGAGCGCGATGCGGATGAACCCGTAGGCACCGAGCTTCAGGAGCACCGCGGCCAGGAGCACCGAACCCACGGTGGGCGCCTCGGTGTGGGCGTCGGGGAGCCACGTGTGGAACGGGAACATCGGCACTTTGATCGCGAAGCCGAGGAAGAGCCCCGCGAACAGCAGCACCTGCGTGCTGTGCACGATGCCGGCACCGTGCAGCTTCGTGAGCACGACCATGTCGAAGGTGTGGACCTCCGACAAGAAGAACAGCGCCAGGAACGAGAGCAGCATCATCGCCGAGCCGAACAGCGTGAACAGGAAGAACTTGATCGAGGCGTACTCACGGTTCGGCCCGCCCCACACTCCGATCATGAAGAACATCGGGAGCAGGACGATCTCGAAGAAGATGAAGAAGAGGATGAGATCCTCGGCCACGAACGTGCCGTTCATCCCGACCTCGAGCAACAGGACGAGGGCGAGGAAGGCCTTCGGGTTGTGCGGCTCCGGGAAGTGGTTCCAGGAGTAGACGACGCACACGACCGTGATGAACATCGACAGGAGGAGCAGCGGGAGCGAGATCCCGTCGATCCCGAGGTGGTAGCGGCTGTGGATCACGTCGATCCAGGGCTCGTTCACGTTGAACTGCAGACCCGGAGCGTCGAAGTCGAAGCGGGCCAGGATCGCGATGCCCACGCCGAGCGTGACGAGTGACGTGAACAGCGTGACGATCTTGATGAGCTCTTCCTGCGCACGCGGGATGAGCAGGATGATCGCCATGCCGACGGCGGGGATGAAGACCGCCAGGGTCAGTGCCCAGTCGTCGAACCAGTCCATCGAATCGATTCCCCTAATGAGCTAGATATTGGGTGAGCTAGATATTGGGTGAGCTAGATATTGGCAATGAGCAGGGCGAGGCTGAGCAGCCCCACCGCCACGAACAGGAGTAACGCGTAGCGCTGCACGCGGCCGGATTGGACGTACCGCAGGAGACCGCCGGTCTCGCCGGTGGCTTCGGCGATCTCGTTCACGGCGCCGTCGACCACCTTCTGGTCGACGACGTCGTACGTAAAGATTCCGAGACGACGCGCGCCGGAACCGAGTGCGTTGACGATCTTGTCGATGACGTGCTGGTCGAACCAGTACACGCCACGCGCGATCGGCCCCTTGATCCCGGCGACGATCACGTTCTCGTAGAGCACGTCGAGGTAATACTTCTTCTCGAGGAACGTGTACCCCGCCCGTGCGAGCGCGTTGCGCTGCGTGAGTCCCTCGAGGGGGCCGCGCTCCTCGCGCCGGAACCAGAAGTACGCGGCGATACCGATACCGAGTGCGGCGAGTGACACCGAGATAAGGGCCTTCGGATAATCGAACTCGGGATGGACGAGCGCCGGGAAGGTGACTGTGGGCTCGACCCAGTCCTTGAACTTCTCGAGGCCGAGCGGCGCGGCGTTGATGAGGCCCGCGACGATCGAGAAGAAGGAAAGGACGACGAGGGGCACCGTGATCAGCGGCTCCGACTCGTGCGGGTGCCCATGCCCGCGGTACTCGCCGAAGAAGGTGAGGTAGATGCAGCGCGTCATGTAGGCCGCGGTGAGGAACGCGCCGACGAGGCCGACCACCATGAACGCGTCGAAGCCGCTCGCCCCCGCAGTCACGAGGATCTCGTCCTTCGACCAGAACCCGGCAAACGGGAAGATGCCGGCGAGCGCGAACGAGCCGATCATGAACGTCCAGAACGTGATGGGCATGGGCTTTCGCAGCCCGCCCATGTCGCTCTTCATGTCGAACGAGTGGTGCGAGCCCGAGAAGCTCACCGACCCTGCACCGAGGAACAGCAGCGCCTTGAAGAACGCGTGGGTAAAGAGGTGGAACACCGCGGCGGTCCAGGCACCCACACCGAGCGCCATCACCATGTAGCCGATCTGGCTGATCGTGGAGTACGCGAGCACCTTCTTGATGTCGCGTTGCACGAACGCGAGCAACGCGCCGATGATGATCGTGATCCCGCCGATGAGCGCCATGAAGTTCACGCCGCCCGCGGCGATCGAGAACCCCTCGAAGAAGACGGGATAGAGCCGCGCGCCGAGGTAGACGCCGGCCACCACCATCGTCGCGGCGTGGATGAGCGCGGAGACCGGCGTGGGTCCGGCCATCGCGTCGGGAAGCCAGGTGTGGAGCGGGAACTGTCCGCTCTTGCCGATGATCCCGATGAACAGACAGATCGCGCCGGCGAGCAAGAGCGAGTGGTCGGCGCCTCTGCTCAGCGCGTACGCGTTCGTGCCGCTGATGCTGAAGGTGCCCGCGGCGAAGAACATGATGATGATGCCGATCATCAGCCCGATGTCGCCGGTTCGGGTCGTGAAGAACGCCTTCAGCGCGGCGTTGGAGTTCTCCTGCTCCTCCCAGAAGTGCCCGATCAGCGCGAACGAGCAGAGGCCGACGCCTTCCCAGCCGACGAGCATCACGAGCGTGTTGTCGGCCACTACGAGCAGGAGCATCGACGCCGTGAAGAGACTGAGCATCGAGTAGTACTCGGTGAAGCGGACCTCTTCGCGCATGTAGGCGACCGAGTAGACGTACACGAGCAACGAGATGAGCGTGACGACGAACAGCATCATCACCACGAGGCCGTCGACTCGAGTGCCCACGGTGAACTTGGCGAGGCCGTTCTGCCACCAGGTGATCGAATTGACGACCGGTTGGACGGCAACCTCGCCGTGGCCCTGCGTCGCGAAGATCCCGCGCCCGAGCGCTCGGAGACCCTCGCTGTGGCCGGTCGCGTTGTCGACCCGGTCGATCCACTGGAAGACCGCGACCACCGACAGCACGAACGACGCACCGACCGCGCCGATGCCGACCTCGGCGCCGCGCAACGGCATCCGCTTCCCGAAGAAGAGGATCAGGAGGAATGAGACCGCGGGAAGCGCGGGGATGATCCAGGCGTAGTCGAGCACGGAGCGGTCAGCCCTTCAACTGGTCGACTTCGTCGAGATCGGATGTGTGAACGTTTCGGTAGATGAGCAGCACGATCGCCAGGCCCACGCCGACTTCGGCCGCCGCGATCGTGATCACGAACAACGCGAAGACCTGGCCGGACACGTTGGACCGATACGCCGAGAACGCGACCAGGTTGATGTTCACCGCGTTGAGCATCAACTCGATGCTCATGAGCACGAGCACCGCGTTCTTCCGTGCCAGCACCCCGTAGATACCGGTGCAGAACAGGAACGCGCTCAGGATCAGGAACTGGTTGAGGCCCACCCCTCAGTCCCTCCGCGCGATCACGACGGCGCCCACCAGCGCGGCGAGGAGGAGCATCGACACGACCTCGAAGGGCACGAGGTAGTCGCGGAAGATGGACGATCCGACCGTGTTGCTGTTCCCGATGACCACGAGGCTGTTCTTCAGCTTGATCTCCTTGCCGCCGTACGCGTCGACGAGGAGCGCCGTGAACACGCCGAAGACGAACAGAGAGACCACAGCCGACGCGATCCACTGCCCGTTGTCGAGGCTGCCCTGGCTGCGCATGGGTGCGCGCGTGAGCATGATCCCGAAAAGGAAGAGGATGACGATGGCGCCGATATAGATGAGCACCTGCACCCACGCCACGAACTCGGCGGCGACGAGGATGTACTGCGCGGCGGCGCCCGCCAGCACGACGACGAGGTACAGCGCCGCGTGCACGACGTTCCGCGAACGAACCACCCCGATCGCGGCACCCGCCATCGCGACCGCGAGAATGTAGAACGCAACGTTCTGCGCCAGCACTATGGCCTCACTCGCTGCGGACCGGGATACCCGGCCCGCCCCCGCTCGTTCGGCTGTGCGCGCTCGACTCCGCTCCGCTCCGCTCGCTCGCGGCGGCAAATCTCCGTGAGCCGGCAGCCGATACGACTACTCATCGTTTGACCTCGGCGCCGATCTCGAGCGGCTCGGGCTCGGGGACGGACTCCATCCACTCACCGAGCGTCTTCTTGTCGTGGAGGAGCTTGGCGATGCTCCACTCGGAGTACTCGTACTCGGGGCTCCAGAACAGCGCGTCGAACGGGCAGACGTCGACGCAGATCCCGCAGTACATGCAGAGTGCGTAGTCGATGTCGAAGCGGTCGAGCACGCTCACGCTGCGCTCACGTCCGCCCTCGCGGCGAGGTGGGCGCTTCTCCTTGTGCCCCTCGATGTAGATGCACCAGTCGGGGCACTGGCGCGCGCAGAGCATGCAGACCGTGCAGTTCTCTTCCTTGAGTGCGATGACTCCGCGCGCGCGCGTGGGTGGGTCTTCGCGCTCGTGCGGATACTGCACGGTGACTGCCGGCTTGAGCATCGTCTTGAGCGTGATCCCCAACCCACCGATCAACCCAGGGAGCTTGGGTTTCTTCATCAGAAGGCGACCTTGAAGATGCCGGTGAGGAGGATGTTGGCCAGGCCGATGGGGATGAGGACCTTCCACGCGAGCGCCTGCAGCTGGTCTTCGCGCAGACGCGGGTATGTGAACCGCACCCAGAACATGAGAAACGCAACCGCCATGATCTTCGCGAAGAGCACTCCGGGGCCGAGGAAGCGCATCACCCCGACCGAGATGCCCCACGACGCGGGAAGCGCCCAGCCGCCGAGGAACAGCGTGGCCGAGATCGCGGCGAACGCGAACGCGGTGCCGAACTCCCCGATGAAGAAGAACAGGAACCGGAAGCCGGTGTACTCCACCATGTAGCCGGCGACGAGCTCGCTCTCTGCCACCGGCATGTCGAACGGCGTCTGGGTGAGCTCCGCCTGCGACGCGATGAGGAAGAGGCCGAACCCGACGAACTGGGTGAGGATGAACGGGGAACCCAACCCGTCCCAGCCGAAGATCGATCCCGTGCTCTGATCGAACACGATTCCTTGCAGGCTCATCGTGCTCGCCTGGATGACGACGCCTACCACGGCGAGCAACAGCGGAAGCTCGTAGGCGATGAGCTGCGCCGCGGCGCGCAGCGCACCGAGCAGCGCGAACTTGTTCGCGCTCGCCCAGCCGGCCATGAGCACGCCGATCACCGAGAGACTCGACACCGCGAGCGCGTAGAACACGCCGACGTTGAGGTCCTTGACGATGACGTCGGGACCGGCGGGGATCACGAGGAACACGAGGAACGTGGAGATCACGACGACCGCGGGCGCGAACGCGAACACGCGCCTGTCCGCCTGACCCGGAATGATGTCTTCCTTCTGGATGAACTTGATGCCGTCGCCGATCAGCTGAAACCAGCCGTGGAACCCGCCGGGGTCCATGGGCCCGAGCCGGCTCTGCATGTGACTCATCACCTTCAGCAGGAACGTGTAGCCGAGGATCAACGCGCCTGCCGGCACGAGCATGAGGATGATGATCGTTTTGAGCGCGAGCGTGGTTCCCCAGCCGACGTCAAGAGCAAGAGTCATCACCGGTCGATGTCCCCGAGGATGAAGTAGAGCGAGCCGAGGATCGTGATGACGTCGGCGACGAACACGCCACGGAGGAGCCACGGCAGGATCGACACGTTGCTGAACGACGCGGAACGGATCTTCACGCGGAACGGGCCGGTCGCACCTCGCGACACCACGTAGTAACCCATCTGGCCGAGCGGGTTCTCGGTCTCCACCCAGACCTCGCCCGCCGGCACCTTGATGATGAGCGGCACCTTGGTCATGATCGGTCCGCTCGGCATCTTGTCGAGGAGCTGGAGCACCATGCGCGCCGCCTCGCGCGTCTCCTGGAGCCGCACCCAGTAGCGCGCGTAGGAATCGCCGTCGGGATGCGTCCAGACGCGAAAATCGAGCTCCGGGTACACGAGGTAGGGCTTGCCGTCGCGGCGAAGATCCCAGTTGACTCCCGACGCGCGCAGGTTGGAGCCCGACACGCCGTACGCCGCCCCGAGCTCGGCCGGAATGATGCCGATCGAGCGGGTGCGCGCTTCGAAGATCTCGTTCCCGGCCACGAGGTCCTCGAACGTGTCGCACGCATCGAAGACGGTCTTCATCGCGGTGCGCGTGTCGTTGACCCAGCCCCAGGGGAGGTCGTCCTTCAGACCGCCGATTCGGTTGAAGTTGGGGTGGAAGCGCCCGCCCGTGGCCGCCTCGATGAGGTTGAGGATGTGCTCACGGTCGCGGAAGCCGTAGAAAGCCGGCGTGAGGGCGCCCACCTGGAGCCCCATCTCGCCGAGGAACAGCAGGAACGTGGCGATTCGGCTCAGTTCGGTGAGCGTGGTGCGGATGTATTGCGCGCGCGGCGGGGCCTGGATACCCATGAGCTGCTCGGCCGCGGCGATGAACGGGACCTCGTTGGCGAAGCTCGACAACCAGTCGATGCGGTTGATGAGCGTGGTGATCTGCGGGTACGTGCGGAACTCCGTGAGCTTCTCATAGCCGCGATGCATGTAGCCGATGATCGGGTCGGCCGAGATCACGCGCTCGCCGTCGAGCCGGACCACGATGCGCAGCGTGCCGTGCGTCGCAGGGTGCTGCGGTCCGAGGTTGAGGATCATGTCGCCCGTATCGAGCTCCACCGACACTCCCGGCTCGCTCACTGCGGGCTGGGGTACCCAGTCGGGAGTGTTGGTTCGCTCCCCCATGCTCGCCGGCGGATTCGTCGTGCTCATTCGGACTCATCCCCTGCTTCGGCCCCCTCGTCAGTGGTCTCCTCCTCGGGCATCGGTTCCACGTCGACGAGGCCGGGCCATGGCTTCACCACACGCGCCAGGAGCGCGAAGTCTTTGCGAAGCGGGTGACCCTCGAACTCGAACGGGAGATAGAGGTGCCGCAGGGCCGGATGGCCGTCGAAGGCAATCCCGAACATCTCCCAGCATTCACGCTCGTGCCAGTCGGCGCCCGGGTACACCGGCACCCACGACTCGGCGAGCAGTCCCTGTTCGTCGATGTCGACCTTCAGCGTGAGACCCCAATGACGCGACGTGGACTGCACGTGCGCGAACACCTGGAAGCGCCCCTCGGACCCGGCCGCGCCGTACGTGACCTCCTGAGGCTGCACCGGGGACGACGTATCGCCGCTGTCCTCGTCGCCCTCCCTGGGCGCAGGGTTCCAGTCGATCGCGGAGATGAACGAGAGATAGTCGCAATCGAGCTTCGTCTTGGCGAACTCCGCGGCGCGGCGCCACGCGTCGCGGCGCACGCGCACAACCGGGTCGCCGAAGCGCGGCTCGTGCTCGACGATCGCGTCGCCGAGCTCGGCCTCGAGGCGCGCGAGCAAGTCGGCGTGGCCGGCGTCGAGCGCGTGCGGATCGACCGAATCTTCGACGGCCGAATCTTCGACGGCCGAATCTTCGACGGCTGGTGCATCGTCCTCGGCTTCGGGTTCGGTGCCGGTCACGTCAGTCAACGACGATCGGCTCCCCGCGCCAGCGCTGCTCGAGCTCGTGGTTACCGATGCCCTCGTTCTGGATGCGCTCCTGGAGCAGCACGATCCCCTGCATGAGCGCCTCGGGCCGAGGAGGGCACCCGGGTACGTAGACGTCGACGGGGATGACCTGGTCGATCCCCTTGGTCACCGAGTACGAGTCCCAGTACGGACCGCCGCAGTTCGCGCACGACCCCATCGAGATGACGTACTTCGGGTCGGGCATCTGCTCGTATAGCCGCTTCACCGCGGGCGCCATCTTGTCGGTGACGGTGCCCGAGACGCAGATGAGGTCGGCCTGGCGCGGGCTCGCGGGGAACGGGATCACGCCGAGGCGCATCACGTCGTAGCGCGGACTCGCCAGCGCGGCGCCCATCTCGATGGCGCAGCAGGCAAGGCCCCACTGGAACATCCACAACGAGTACTTCCGGCTGTAGTTGAGGAGCCAGGTGAGGGGTTTGAGCGCGGGCTTCGAGAGGGTGCCCTTCTCGACTAGGCCCACCGCAGCACCCCCTTGCGCCACGCGTAGACGAGCCCGAGCGCGAGCACGATGATGAAGACGAACATCTCGATCAGGCCGAACACACCCAGGCTCTCGAGGCGCACGGCCCACGGGAAGATGAACACGGCCTCCACGTCGAACATCACGAAGAGCAGGGCGTACACGTAGTAGCGGACATTCGACTGGCCAAAGCCCATGACCGGGTCGGAGCCTGCCTCGTACGACAGGAGCTTCCCCGGTTGGGGGCGGGTCGGGCGGAGCAACCGGCCGACCCCGAGCATCGCTCCGACCATCAAGAGGGCGGCCCCGATGAAGACGGCCACCGCGAGATAATTCCGGTAGAACTCACTCACGCGTGGGCCTCCCGCCCCCTCGCCGGAATGAGGTGTGGGTCGTGGGGGGTTGATTTCGGCCGCAGCATAGCTCCGGCCTTTCCGCGTCGGACGAACCGTGCACGGCACGCGCGAGCATCGGGAGAGTGTCGAGCATCAACGTGCACAGAGAGGGACGAAGCGACCGGTGAGCACTCCGATCAGCCAGCTCCGGCGCCGCGCGGCGCGACCGCCGCGAACCGCCTTCGTGCTCGCCGGCGGTGGCAACCAGGCCGTCTGCCAGGTAGGGATGCTGAAGGCGCTCCTCGAGCGCGACATCGTTCCCGACGTGCTCGTCGGGACGTCGGCCGGGGCGTGCAATGCCGTGGTGATCGCGACGATGCCGAACCTCGCCGGGGTGGAGCGCCTCGCCGAGTCCTGGACGTCGCTCCGTGGCGACGAGGTGTTCCCAGGCGGGCGCCTGTCGCGGGCGTGGAACCTGCTCACCCGCGACGACCACCTCTTCGACAACGACGGGCTGCGGGCGATCATCGTGAAGGGCGGCACCCCCGCGACCTTCGACGAGCTCCGCGTGCCGCTGCGCGTGGTGGCCTGCGACCTCGACTCCGGTGAGGAGGTGGTGTTCGCCGCCGGACCGCTCGAGCCCGCGCTGCTCGCGAGCGCGGCCCTCCCGGGCCTGTTCCCGCCGATCCGCCACGACGGCCGCTTGCTGGTCGACGGCGCAGTGGTCAACACGGTGCCGCTCTCTCACGCGTTGGCAGGGCCCGTCGACCGCGTGTACGTGCTCAACATCGCCGGTGAGCTCCTCCAACGTTCGTTGCGGTCGCCGATCGACGTCGCGATCCGCGCGTTCGCGATCAGTCGCAAGCAACGCTTCGAGGTCGAGCTCCGGAGTGTGCCCGAGAGCATCGAAGTCGTCGTGTTGGAGGGACCGCTCGACGACCGCGAGGTCACGGATTTCTCCGATCCACAGAAGCTGATCGATCAGTCCTACCGGATCGCCGAACGGACCCTCGACGAAGCCGAGATCGCGAAGCGCAAGCGGCTCACGTTCCGCCGCCCCTGGTGGCGCCGATACGCCGGCTAATTCCCTTCATCAAACTGGCGTCGCTCAGCACGGATTATTCATGTCCTGCGACGCCGGTTCGTTCTTGGGTGCTACAGCATCAGGCTGGCGTGGCGGGCCCAGTCGACGAACGTCGCGGGGACGACACCCAGAATGAGCGTCATCGCCGCGGTGACGGCGAGCACCACGCCGGTCCACGTGTCGACCCGCCAGCCGAACGGCACCCGAGGCTTCTCTTCGGCGGCTTCTTGGTCGGTCTCGGGCCTGGCGACCGAGAGCGCGACCCGCAGATACGCGAACGCGGCGATCACCGTGGCCACCGCGCCGATGGTGACCAGCGCGTACTCACCGGCTCGGCTCGCGGCAGAGAAGACCTCCACCTTGGCGATGAAGCCTCCCGTGAGCGGGATACCTGCCTGCGCGAGCAGGAAGAAGATCAACAGGCTGCCGAGCACGGGACGGCGGAAGGCCAGGCCGCGGTAGCCGTCGATCGAGTGATCGTCGTCACCCCTCATCGAGAGCACCGTGACGATTGCGAACGACCCCACGACCATGAACGTGTAGACGAAGAGGTAGAAGAGCGCGGCTTCGACCCCGCGCGGCGTGGCCGCCTGGAATCCGATGAGCACGTAACCCGCGTGGGCGATCGAGGAGTACGCGAGCAGACGCTTCACATCGGTTTGGAGCGCGGCGCCGACGCTGCCCACCAGCAACGTGAGCACGGCGAGCACCCAGACCGCGGGCCGCCAGTCGGTGCGATAGAGCGGGAAGGCGACGAGGAACACCCGCATCAGCGCGGCGAATCCGGCCACCTTCGTCGCCGACGCCATGAAGCTCGTGATGGGGGTGGGCGCGCCCTGGTACACGTCGGGCGTCCAGGTGTGGAACGGCACCGCCGCGACCTTGAACCCCAAGCCGACGAGCAGGAGCGCGAAGCCCGCAACCAGCGTTCCGGTCTCGAACAGTGTGTTCTCGGCGAGGAAGCGCGCGATCCCCGTGAGCGACGTGGTACCGGTCGCGCCGTACGTGAGCGCGATCCCGTAGAGGAAGATCGCGGACGAGAACGCGCCGAGCACGAAGTACTTGATGCCCGCTTCCTGTGAGCTCAGCCGGCGTCGATCGAATGCGGCGAGCACGTACAACGGAATCGACAGGATCTCGAGCGCCAGGAACACGACGACGAGGTTGTTGGCAGTGGTCATGACGACCATGCCGAGACTGGAGAAGAGCACCAGCGCGAGGTACTCGGGTGCTTCGAGCCCCTCGCGACGGAGATAGGCGACGGATACCAGGAGCGCGAGCGCCGTCGCGATGACGACGACGATCCCGAGATAGACACCGAAACCGTCGACGCGCACCATCCCCGACATGGTGCTGATCGGGCCGTCGTCACGAACGTGGATCCACTGCCAGGCGAGCGTTCCTCCGGCGGCGAGGACACCCCCGCCCGCGAGGATCAACCCTGCGAGCGTGGCGCCGGGGCGCCGGCGGATGACGGCGCGGAGGAGCACGATCAGAACCGCCGCGCCGGCAAGCGCGATCTCGGGCGCGATCGCGAGCCAGTCGACGTGCGGGGTGGTGATCGGTGTGACGACGGCGTTCACTTCTTCGGCTCGCCGTCTCCCGCCACGCGCAGGATGTCGTGCGGCTTGGGCTCGCGGTAGTCGCTCTTGCGCTCGAGGTTCGCAACCGCACGCTTGACCGAAGGCTGGATCCGGTCGAGCGCGGCCTTCGGGTACAGGCCGAGGAACAAGCTCAACGCGATCAGCGGCGCCACCACGACGACCTCACGCAGGTTGACATCGCGCATCTTGGCGTTCTCGCCCTGCGGCTTTCCGGTGAACACGCGTTGGAACGCCCACAGCGAGTACACCGCGGCGAGGATCACGCCGAACGTCGCGACGATCGCGTACGGACGATCGGAGACGAACGCGCCGAGCAACGACAAGAACTCACCGATGAAACCGGAGAACCCGGGCAAGCCGATACCGGCGAACAGGGCGACGAGGAAGAACCCGCCGAGGATCGGCGCGGCCTTCCACACGCCGCGGAACTCACTGATCTCGCGCGTGTGTCGCCGCTCGTACAGCATGCCGACGACGAGGAACAGCGCGCCGGTGGTGAGCGGGTGGCTCAACATCGTGAAGACCGCGCCGTTGATGCCGATGACCGTGAGCGAGAAGATCCCGAGCACGACGAAGCCCATGTGCGCGACCGACGAGTAGGCGATCACCCGCTTCAGGTCGGTTTGCATCGTCGCGACGATCGCGCCGTAGATGATGCCGATCACCGCGAGCACGAGGAGCAAGGGCGCGAGGTCGACCGATGCCTGCGGGAACAGCTCGAACGAGAACCGGAGCAAGCCGTACGCGCCCATCTTCAGGATCACGCCGGCCAGCACGACCGAACCGGCGGTGGGCGCCTCGGTGTGCACGAGCGGCAGCCACGTGTGGAACGGGAACAGCGGCGCCTTGATCGCGAATGCGGCCAGGAAGCCCAGGAACAGCACCACCTCAGTGGTCCCGGACAGGCCGTTCCAGTCCGCGAGGACCCGGAAGTCGAAACTCAGGGATCCGGTGTCGGCCTCGTGGATGAAGCCGAGCGCGAGTGTCGCCGCGAGGAGGAACGCCGACCCGAAGGCTGTGTACAGGAAGAACTTCATCGCCGCGAAATCGCGGCGCTCGCTTCCCCAACCCTGGATGAGAAAGTACATGGGAACGAGCATCAGTTCCCAGAACACGAAGAACAGGATCAAGTCGAGGGACAGGAAGATGCCCATGATGGCGCCCTCGAGGAGCAGGAACCATGCGACGTAGGCCTTCACCCGGTGCGTGATGTATCGCTCCGACGAGAGCAGCCCGAGCGGGAACAACAACGCGGTCACCGCGATCATGAAGATGCTGATGCCGTCGACCCCGACGATGTACCGGACGCCGAGCGCGGGGATCCAGGGGCGGTCCTGGACGAACTGGAATTGCACCGTTTGCGTATTGAAGTTCCAGAGGAGCCACGCAGCGAAGCCGAAGGTGATCATCGTTGCCGCGTAACCGATCGCCTTCGCGATCTCCGGGCGGTGCGCGGGAACGAACATCGAGACCAACGCGCCGGCAATCGGGACGGCGATGACCACCGACAAGATCGGGAAGTCGCCCATCGCTACCCGGCCCGCACGACGAGAAAGAGGAGGAGCGCAACCGCGCCGAACGCGATCCCGAGCGCGTAGCGACGGACGAGCCCGTCCTGCACGTGACGGAGCCCGAGGGCTGCGCGCTTCACGAGACCGCCCACACCGTCGACCGTGCCGTCGATGATCTTCCGGTCGATCACACGGTCGAGCCAGTTCGCGAAGCCGCGGCCCGGGCCGTCGACGGCGCGGGAGACGGCGGCGTCGTAGTAGTACGCGTGTCCGAGCACGGGCGCGACGACGCGGAGCCGGGCGTCGAGCGGTTCCACCGCTGGGCGTTCCAGACCCCGGCGGTACAGCCGGTAGGCGATGAAGATGCCGACGAGTGCCAGTACCACCGATACCACTTCGAGAACGAGGCCCTGGACGAACGACGAGGGGTCGGCGACAGCGACCCCGCGGAACGACGGTTCGAGCCAGTCGTCGAACCACTCGGTGCTCTTGAACGGCGTGTTGAGAAAGCCCGCGACCGCAGCGAGGGTCGCGAGCGCCAGGATCGGGATCACCATGATCCACGCCGACTCGTGGGGCGGGTGCTCGTTGTGGGGAGCGACCACCGGGGCGCCGTACGAGACCGTGGGTGAGGGATCGCTGTCGGCGCGGTCCTCACCCTGGACGGCTTCCTCGGCCGCCGTCGTGGGCTGCCAGCGCTCGTTGCCGTAGAAGGTCAGGAAGATGAGGCGCGTCATGTAGAAGCCCGTGAACACCGCGCCGAGGAGCGCCACGATCCAGAGCCCGTAGTCGTCTTCGAGGAAGGCCGTGCTGATGATCTCGTCCTTGGAGAAGAAGCCCGACAGCGGAGGGAGGCCGGCGATCGCGAGCCATGCCACGACCATTCCGAACGCGGTGTACGGGAGGAACTTTCGGAACCGGCCCATCACGCGCATGTCCTGGTTGTCGTGGTTCCCGTGGATCACGGAGCCCGCGCCGAGAAACAAGCAACCCTTGTAGAAGGCGTGGCAGACCACCATGAAGACTGCCGCGCTGTACGCGCCGATGCCTACCGCGAGGAACATGTAACCGAGTTGGCTGACCGTGGAGTACGCGAGCACGCGCTTGATGTCGGGCTGCATGATCGCGACCGTCCCCGCGAGCAACGCGGTGATGCCCCCAACCCACGCGACGACGGTCATCGCGTCGCTGCTGACGTCGAGGAACGCGTGCGCGCGGCACAGCAAGAAGACACCGGCGGTGACCATGGTGGCTGCGTGGATCAGCGCCGAGACCGGCGTAGGGCCTTCCATCGCGTCCGGCAGCCAGAGGTGCAGCGGAATCTGCGCGCTCTTCCCGACTGCCGCGGCCAACAGCAACAGCGCGATCGCGGTGGCGGTTCCCGACGACACGAACTTCGCGCCGACGCCGAGCGCGGTGTAGTCCAGCGTGCGGTACGACGCGAAGATCAGGAACATTGCGAGCAAGAAGCCGACGTCGCCCACGCGGTTGGTGACGAAGGCCTTCTTGCCCGCGACTGCTGCGGAGTTGCGCTCGAACCAGAACGACACCAGGAGGTACGAGCAGAGCCCGACCCCCTCCCAACCGAGGAACGTGACGAGGAAGCTCGATCCGAGGACGAGGATCAGCATCGACGCCGCAAAGAGATTCATGTAGGCGAAGAACCGGCTGAACCGTGGGTCGCCGTGCATGTAGCCGATCGAATACAGGTGGATCAGCAAGCCCACGCCGGTGACCAGCAGGATCCAGGTGACCGACAGCGGGTCTGCATAGAAGCCCATGTTCACGCGGAGCTGACCGGCCGGGAGCCACGACCAGAGGTTCACCACGTTCACGCGCGCGTCGGAGGGGAGCTGGATCATGGCGAAGAACATGACGAGCGACCATGCGAACGCGAGCGCCATCAGACCGTTCGCGATCCAACCGCCGATCGGCTCGCGCATGCGCTTCCCGAACAGGAGCAGCAGGGCGGAGCCGAGCAACGGCAGCGCCGGGACGATCCAGACGAGGTCGAGGAGATTGCGCGCGTCGCGTGCGCTCACTGCGCGCCGTCCCGGAGGAGGTCGAGGTCGTCGGCCGTTGCGCCCCGGCGTCGCCGGAAGATCGCCACGATGATGCCGAGCCCCACCGCGACCTCGGCCGCGGCGACGACGAGGGTGAAGAAGACGATGGCCTGACCCCGGATGTCGTTCAGCTCACGGGCGAACGACACGAACGTGAGGTTGACGGCGTTGAGCATCAGCTCGACGCACATGAACATCACGATCACGTTGCGCCTGATCAGCAACCCGACGGCACCGATGGTGAAGAGCATCGCCGCGAGCACCAGGTAATACGTGGACGTGATCGTCATCGGGCAGGTGCTTCCTGCTCGTCGTCGGCCAACGAGTCGTCGGGTCGTTGGCCGCTGCGACGGGCGAGGACGACGCTGCCGACGACGGCGATGACGAGCAGGGCGGAGGTGATCTCGAACGGCCAGAGGAAATCGGTGAACAGCGCCCGCGCCACGCGCTCGACGTTGCCGCCGAGATCGCTCGCGCCACCCTGGATGTTGTGCAGCGCGTCGGCGTGCTTGCCCGTGGCCCATTCGTGTCCGGCCAGGAACAGCACCTCCGCGAGCAGGATCACACCGAGCGCGATCGCGGCCGGACGTTGGAACGGAATCGGATCGCGGAGCGACTCCTCGCGGTCGACGCCGAGGAGCATGATCACGAACAGGAACAGCACGACGATCGCGCCCGCGTACACGATGATCTGCACCGCGGCGAGCAGGTGCGCCTGCTGCTGGACGAAGAAGATGGCGACACTCACGAGGGTGACGACGAGCGCCAGTGCGGAGTGCACGGGATTGCGCGCGAGCACAACCCCGAGCGCGCCTCCGAGCGCCAGCGCCGCGAAGATGAAGAAGATCGCCTCGGTCACGACCCCTGACCACCTCTTTCGTCTTTGGCCTCTTCGTCTTTGGCTTCTTCAACTGACTGTCCGATCTCGGGTGCGCGCACACCGAACCCGAGCTCACCCGACCAACCCACGCGGCCTTCGTAGACCGCTTGCCCGGACGGTGCCGTCGCGCGCATCCACGCGCTCGTGTCGTCGTCCTCGCCGCCCAACCAGAGCTCCCACGGTTGACGGCGCGCCCGGCCGTCGTCGTCCACCAGGAGCTCTTCCTTGGTGTAGATCGCGTCCTCTCGGTTGGAGAACGAGAACTCGAACAGCTTGGTCTCGGTGATGGCTTCGGTGGGGCACGCCTCGACGCAGAGATCGCAGTGGATGCAACGCAGGTAGTTGATCTCGTAGACGAAGCCGTAACGCTCGCCCGGTGACACCGGCGCGTCGGGCGGGTTGTCGGCGCCGCGCACGTAGATGCACTGCGCCGGGCACACGCCCGCGCAGAGCTCGCACCCGATGCACTTCTCCATGCCGTCTTCGTAACGGTTGAGGACGTGCCGGCCGTGGAAGCGCGCCGGCTTCGGCCGCTTCTCGAAGGGGAAGCGTTCCGTGACCTTGCCGCGCCGGATCTGGCGCAGCGTGACCGCGAACCCGCTCAGCCAGCCCACTACTTGATCTCCTCCAGCAACTCGGTTGTCTTCGGGACCGAGGCGTAGAGCACGGCGCCGATGGCGATCCCACCGGCGATGACCGCGGGCAGCACGATCCACATCGACCAGTCCTGTTCCTTCGCCACCACGACGACGCCGGTGATCATCACCCAGATGAAGGCGAACTCGATCAGGAACTTCCAGCCGAGCGCCATGAGCTGGTCGTAGCGCAGCCGCGGCATCGTCGCGCGCAACCAGACCGTGAGGAACAACAGCACGATCACCTTCGACATGAACCAGAACACCGGCAGCACCCACACGTTGAACCAGCCGTTCGCGGCGAGAAAGCCCAGGCTCGGACCCGACGGACCGCCGAAGAAGAGCGTCACCGCGATCGCGCTCATCGTGATGAGGTTCATGAACTCGGCGAGGTAGAAGATCGCGAAGCGGATGCCCGTGTACTCGGTGAAGAAGCCGCCGGTGAGCTCCTGCTCGGCCTCGACGAGGTCGAACGGCGGGTGGTTCGTCTCGGCGACGGCGGCGATCAGGAAGACGAACAGCGCGCCGATCGCGGGCAGCCAGTACCAGCCGTTCACGATCGACTCCACGCCGGTCCAACCCTGCTTGATGACGATCGCACGAGTGGAGAGGGTGTTCGACTGGATGAGCACACCGACGATCGCGAGCCCGAACGCCGCTTCGTAGCTGAGGAGCTGCGCCGACGCGCGGACCGAGCCGAGCAGCGGGTACTTCGACCCCGATGCCCAGCCTGCCAGCATCACGCCGTAGATGCCGAGGCCCGACATCGCGAGGAGCAACAGGATCCCGAGTGGGATGTCGACGAGCTGGAGGAACGTCTGGTGTCCGGCGATCGTCACGAGACCGCCGATCGGCACGATGCTGAACGCGAGGAAGGCGGGCAGCAGCGACAGGTACGGCGCGAGGTAGAAGATTTTCCGGTCGGCCGTGGTGGGTACCGACTGCTCCTTGAAGAAGAGCTTGATGCCGTCGGCCAGTGTCTGGAGGAGACCGAACGGGCCCGCGCGGTCGGGACCGATGCGGTTCTGCATGCGCGCGATGACCTTGCGCAGGAACCAGATGTACATGAGCACGGACAGTAAGAGGAGCGCGAACACCGCGATCGTCTTGCCGATCACAATGAGCACGACCGTGAGATCGACGCCGTTCGAGAACAGCGGATCGGCGGTCGCGAAGCCGGTCACCGTTTCTCCTTCATCGTGTCGTCTCGACGCGGAGCTCGGTGACGGAAGCGGCCACGTCGACCACGTCGTTCGGGCCGACGGCGGCGTCCTGCGCGAAGGCCATGAAGCACGTGCCGGGTGCGACCGCGGTGTCGGTCTGCACCGGCAATTCGATACTGCCGCGCGCGCTCGTGACGCGGACGGTGTCACCCTCGGCCGTGACACCGACGCGGGGTAGATCGTTCGGGTGCACCACCAGTGCGGGGCCGGGTGCGAGCGAGGAGAGCGACGGGCTCGACGCCACGGTGCGCCCGGCGTCGTAGAGCGTGCGGGCAGCCACGAGGCGGAGACTGTACGCGTCGGGCGGGACTGCGACCGGTGCCGTCGCGACCCGGTCCCAGCGGTAGAGCGCGGGCGCAGCGAGAGTCAGCGGCACCGCCACGAGCGACACGTCGGTCTCGGGGGCCGGGGCAGGCCGGATCGGCTCCCACGACACACCCGCCGACACCTGAGGTGTCGTGTGAAGGACGATCTCGTCGAGATGCTCCGCGATCGGCACGACCGCTCCGTCGCGCGCGTGGTTCAGCAGTGCCGCGTCGACACCGGCGTACGCAGGCGCCGCTCGCGCGATCTCGTCCTGCACCTCGTCGACGGTCTCGAGCCCGAAGTCGGTACCGAGCCGGAGCGCGAGCTCGGCGGCGATGCGCCAGTCCTCCATCGTGGTCCCCTCGGGGGTGACCAGACGCGCGAGCCGCATCACCCGACCCTCCAGGTTGGTGGTGCTGCCGGTCTTCTCACCCCACACCGACGTGGGCAGGAAGACGTTGGCGCGTTCCGAGACATCGGAAGCGAATGCGCCGACTGCGACCACGAAGCGCACCTCGTCGAACGCGCGGGCGACGAGCGCGCGATCAGGGAAATCGGAGAGCAGATCGGTGCCGAGCAACACGAGCGTGTCGATCTGGCCGGCAGCCGCCGCCGCGAGGATGCCGGCCGCGTCGAGCCCGCGCGCGCCCTCGATGGCGACGCGGCCGGGTCCGAAACCGGGGGTGAGGCCCATGTCGAGGGCGCCGTGGACGTTGCCGCGTCGCAGCGACGACAAGAACTTCACGTCGGGGAGCTCCGCGAGCGCGGCCGCGCCCGCGACCACGGCGTCGGGTGACTCCGCCAGCGACTGCCGGCCGAGCACCACGACGAGATCACCTTCGCGTCCGTCGAGTGCAGCGACCGCGCGTTCGATCTGGCCGTCGCCCGATGCGGTGCCGTCGCCGGCAAGGGCGCGAGCCAACGCGCGGGCGACCGTCGCAGCCTCACCCGGTGCGTGGCGCAGGACCGCCGACGCCTCGCGCGTGAGCCCGGTGGCGCGGGGCGCGATCTCGACGACCGGCACACCGAGGTCGATGGCGGCGCGACGCACGCGCAAGTGAAGCACCGGCAGCTCTTCCTTGAGGTCCGGGCCGAGGAGCACGATGCCGCGCGCGCGATCGAGATCTGAGATCACGGCACGCGGGAGGCCGAGCACGACCTCCGCGGGAAGGCCATCGCCGAGTTGCGCGTCGACGTTGTCGGTACCGAGCACGCCCTTCGCCAGGCGCGCCCACACGTACGCGTCCTCGTTGGTACCGCGTGCACCGCCGAGCACGCCGATCGACGACGGCCCGCCGCCCTTCCGTTCGGGCACGGAGCCGTCTTTCCGTTCGGGCACGGAGCCGTCTTTCCGTTCGGGCACGGAGCCGGCGTCGAGGGCGCGTCGCAGCCCCGCGGCCGCGGCGTCGAGTGCCTCGGGCCACGAGACCTCTTCGAGACCGCGAGGCGTTCGCACCATCGGTGCGCGCACGCGATCCGGCGAGTGCACCCACTCGTACCCGTAGCGGCCCTTGTCGCACAGCCAGCCCTGGTTCACCGGCTCCGAGTCGACGCCGAGCAGGCGCACGATCTGGTTCGAGGTGCTCTGGAGCGCGCCCCGGCAGCCGACCGCGCACGTCTGGCACGACGTCTCGACGGTCTGGAGATCCCACGGCCGGGCACGGAAGCGGTAGGCCGACGCGGTCAGTGCACCGACCGGACAGATCTGGACGGTGTTGCCGGAGAAGTACGACGAGAACTTCTCGCCGGGGTACGTGATCACCTCGGTGTCCCCGCCGCGGCCACCGAAGTCGATCAGCGGGTCGCCGGCCACTTCCGCCGCGAAGCGCGTGCACCGACCGCACTGGATGCACCGCTCGCGATCGAGCAGCACGAGATCGCTGATCGCGATCGGCTTCTCGAAGTGACGCTTCTCCTCGACGAAGCGCGACTCGCCGGGGCCGAATGCGAGGGTCTGATCCTGGAGCGGGCACTCACCGCCGCGATCGCACACGGGGCAGTCGAGCGGGTGGTTGACGAGGAGGAACTCGAGCACGCCGTCTTGCGCGTTCTTCACCACATCGCTCTGCGTGCGCACCACCATGCCGTCGGCAACGGGCGTCGCGCACGAGATCTGCAGGCCGCGCATCCCTTCGACCTCGACGAGACACATGCGACACATCCCGACCGGCTTCATGCGCTCGTGCCAGCAGAACCGCGGGATGTACGTGCCGTGCTGCTGCGCCGCTTTGATGAGGAGCTCACCGCGCGCAACCTGGACCGCCACACCGTCGATGGTGACCGTCACCACATCGGGTCCCGGCGCCACGGGGAGGGCGTACTCGTAGTCTGACGGCCACTGCGACATGGGAACTGCCATCACCATTGCGCTGCTCCCGCTCCGCTACTTCCGCTCGCTGCGCTCGCTCCATCCGCTCCACTCGCAGCGCGTGCTCCACTCCCTGCGGTCGCTCCGCCGCCCGTGCCGATCCTCGTCACACTCATACAGCGGCCGTCACTTTCAGGGAGTTGCGGCGCGCGGTGTCGGCACTCATGCGCTCGATGATCTCGTCGCGCCAGAAACGGTTCAGGCTCACGACCGGGGACATCGTGCTCGGACCGAGCTGGCAGATCGTGGTCATCCCCGGAGGCCAGCCGAGACCGGGCGCGAGGTTATTGCCGAACCCGAGCATCAGATCGAGGTCTTCGGGGCGGCCGTAGCCATGGAGCATCCGGTACAGCACCTTCTCCAGCCAACCGGACCCTTCACGGCACGGGGTGCACTTGCCGCACGACTCGTGCGCGAAGAACTTCGCGATACGCCACGCGACGAGGAGCGGGTCGACCGTCTCGTCGTAGACCATCAACGCACCCGACCCCAGCATCGTGGTCGCGCTCAACTCGCTCTGGACATAGTCCATGTCGAGCGGTGCATCGAGGTGCTCCTCGAGCAACCACGGTGACGACGCGCCACCCGGAATGAAAAACCCGAGTTTCTTGCCGCCTCGCACACCGCCGGCGAGACCCTCGATCAGATCGCGGAATGTGATGCCCAGCTCCACCTCGTAGTTACCCGGGCGCTCGACTTGGCCGGAGACCGAGAAGAGGCGCGTGCCCTTCGACCGGTTGACACCCATGGCCGCGTACCAC
Source organism: Acidimicrobiia bacterium (assembly GCA_040880805.1). Classification (NCBI taxonomy): domain Bacteria; kingdom Bacillati; phylum Actinomycetota; class Acidimicrobiia; species Acidimicrobiia bacterium. The sequence continues at coordinate 47,177 of JBBDHW010000056.1, forward strand.
TCCGCGCCGTTGCGCATGATGTGCGGGACCGTCGACAGCGTCTCGATGTTGTTCACGATCGTGGGCTTGGCGTAGACGCCCTGCACCGCCGGAAACGGGGGCTTGATCCGCGGCATCGCGCGTTCGCCCTCGAGGCTGGAGAGCAACCCGGTCTCGTCTCCCGCGATGTAGCAGCCCGCGCCGCGGTGCAGGATGATCTCGAGTTCGTAGCCCGACCCCTTGACGCTCTTGCCAACGAAGCCACGCGCGTACGCGTCGGCGAGCGCCTGTCGGAGACGCTCGGCGCCGAGCGCGAACTCCCCCCGGAGATAGACGAATGCGTGGTGAGCCTGGATCGCGTACGACGTGATCACGATCCCTTCGATGAGCTGGTGAGGATCACCCTCGACGAGCATGCGGTCCTTGAACGTCGACGGCTCGCCCTCGTCGCCGTTGACCGCGAGGTAACGCGGGAACACGTCCTTCGGCAGGAACGACCACTTCTGGCCGGTGCCGAACCCCGCGCCGCCGCGTCCGCGCAGGCCGGAGTCGACGACTTGCTGGACGATGTCCTCGGGTGCGCGGTCGAACAGCGCGTCGAGCGTTGTGTACGTGCCGTTCGCGAGCGCGGCATCGATCGTCCACGAATCCTCCGGATGGTCGCGGAGGAACTTCGTGACGACGCGTGTTTCTTGTGCTGCCATCAGCCGGGCGACCCCGAAATCGTGCGCGCGACTCGCGCGCCACGCTTGTACTCGTCGATGATCGTGACTGCCGCGTCGGGTGTGAGCGGCCCGTGGAACTCGTAGTTCACCTGGATGACCGGGGCAAGATCACACGCCGCCACGCACTCCACCTCTTCCACCATGACCTCGGGATCGTCCGCGTACCGGCGCTCGAGGTGGTCGAGGAGCTCGGGCCCGCGATTCACGAGGCAGCTCACGTTCGTGCAGACCGACACGATGAGCTTCCCGACCGGCTCGCGCTTGAACATCGTGTAGAAGGAGCATGTCCCGAGCACGACCGCGGGCGTGAGGTCGAGGAGGCCGGCCACCTCTTCCATGGCTTGCGGCGTGACCCAGCCGTCCTGGTCCTGCGCGAGGTGCAGCAGCGGGAGCGTCGCCGACTTCTTGTGCGGATAGCGGGCGATGATCTCGCGCGCCTTCTCGAGATTCGCCGGGTTGAACGACATCAGCGATCGACCTCTCCCATGATCGGGTCGATGCTCGACACGATCGCCACCGCGTCGGCAAACATCCCGCCGGGGACCATCGCGTCCATGGACTGGAGGTTGTAGAAGGACGGCGCGCGAACGTGGAGGCGCACGGGCTTCGACGTGCCGTCGGACACCAGGTAGCAGCCGATTTCACCGCGCGGGGATTCGACCGCGACGTAGGTCTCCCCCGGCGGCACGCGGAATCCCTCCGTGAACAGTTTGAAGTGATGGATGAGTGCTTCCATCGATTCGTCGATGCGCGCACGCGGCGGCGGCGTGATCTTGCGATCCTGCACGCGGTAGTCACCCGCGGGCATCCGGTCGATGCACTGCTTCACGATCTTGATCGACTCGAGGATCTCGTAGAGACGGATCTGGTAGCGGTCGAAGACGTCGCCGTTCTCGGTGTAGATCACGTCGAAGTCGACGTCGTCGTACGCGAGGTAGGGCTGGGCTCGGCGCAGATCCCACGCGAAGCCGGTTGACCGCAGGATCGGCCCGGTCGCACAGAGTGCAAGGGCTTGCTCGGTGGTGATCACGCCGACGCCCACCGTGCGCTCGCGCCAGATCGGATTGTCGGTGAGCAGCTCGTTGTACTCGCTCACCCCGCGTTCGACGAGGTCGCACACTTCGAGCGTTTCCTCTTGCCAGCCGTCGGGGAGATCGGCCGCGACACCACCGGGCCGGATGTAGTTGTGGTTCATCCGCAACCCGGTGATGGTCTCGAGCAACCGCAGCGTGAACTCGCGCTCGCGCCAGCCGTAGATCATCATCGACACCGCACCGAGGTCCATGCCGTTCGTCGCCTGGAACAGAAGGTGCGACGACATGCGGTTGAGCTCGACCATCAGCATGCGGATCCATGTCGCGCGTGGTGGCACCTCGAGATCGAGGAGCCGTTCGACTGCCGTCGAGAACACGAGCTCGTTCGAGAGCGGCGCCGCATAGTCCATGCGCGTGACGTTGGTCGCCCCCTGCACGTAGGTGAGCTCCTCGCCGGTCTTCTCCATGCCCGTATGCAGGTAGCCGACCACGGGTTTCGCGCGCAGCACGGTCTCGCCGTCGAGCTCCATCATGATTCGGAGCACGCCATGGGTCGACGGGTGCTGTGGACCCATGTTGATGATCATCGTGTCGTCGACGTCGGGCCACGGCCCACCGGTCAGCACGACCTCGCGCGCACGCGCTTCACCCGTGAGCGGGCTGAGCTTCTGCGCGCCCTCGTCGGTCTGCGACTCGAGCCTTGCTTGCTCTGGCTCGTCGGCTGCGCGATCGCTCATGCGCTCCCTCCTCACCTTGGACCTGGATCTTCCTTGAAGGTCACGGGGACGCGCGACGGCGAGTCGTCTTTGCGGAGGGGATGACCAATCCAGTCGTCGGGCATCAGGATGCGCGAGAGATCGTCATGGCCGGGAAAGTCGATCCCGAAAAGGTCGAAGATCTCGCGCTCCGCGAACGCGATGCCGGGGTACACGTCGACGATGCTCGCGATCTCGAGCTCGTCGGGAGACACTTCGCAGATCGCGCGGATGCGCCGGTTGCGAGGATGGGAGAGGAAGTTCGCCACGACCTCGTAGCGTTCCGAAGAAACTCCCGCCGGCACCGTGCGCTCGGCGTCGACGAGGTGATCCACGGCGGTCACGTCGACACACTGCGTGAACCGCTGCTCGTCCCGGAGGAGCAGCGCGAGGTCACGCCAGTGCTCGCGGCCGACGTAGACGACCGTCTGCCCGTGGGAGTCGACAACGGTGGTGCCGGGGAAGCGTTCGAGGACGGCTGCCGCCACCTCGTCGGGAAGCTCGTGAACTTCTTCACGAGGGCTGTCGCGGTCGTCAGCCACAGGCCGGTTGCCGTCACTCACCGCGCGGCGGGGACGCCGTCGCGCTGGTCGACCTGGATGCGGGCGCCGCCACTCTCGGTTTCGTCGCGCCGCCGCATGATCTCGCCCGACTTGATCTGGTCGTACAGGGTGAGGATGCCGTGCATGAGCGTCTCCGGACCCGGCGGACATCCGGGCACGTAGACGTCGACCGGGACGATCTGGTCGACGCCCTGCACGATCGCGTAGTTGTTGAACATGCCGCCGGTGCTCGCGCACACGCCCATCGAGATGACCCACTTGGGCTCCACCATCTGGTCGTAGACCTGACGGAGCACCGGCGCCATCTTCTGGCTCACGCGCCCGGCGACGATCATGAGGTCGGCTTGACGCGGGCTCGCGCGGAAGATCTCCATTCCCCAACGGGAGAGGTCGTAGTGCGCGGCGCCCGCACCCATCATCTCGATCGCGCAGCACGCGAGGCCGAACGTCGCGGGCCAGATCGAGTTGCGGCGCGCCCACTTGACGAGATCCTCGACCCGAACGGTCAGGAAGTTGGCTTCGATCGATTCGAGGCCCATCTACGCGGCCCTCTCGGGTGCGTCGTGCGTCACGGATTCAGGATCGAGGCCGTCGCGACCGGGCATGCCCACTGCGCGCAGGATCGTGGTGCCGGCTCGGGCGGCGACCTGCTTCACCGGACCCCAGTCGAGCGCACCGGTGGAGAGAAGGTACGCGAACGGCACGAGGAGCACGAGGAGGAAGACACCCATCGCAACGAGGCCATAGGCGGCAAGACCGCGGAAGATCGTGGTGAAGGGGTAGAGGAAGATGATCTCGACGTCGAGGACGATGAACGCCATCGCCACCAGGTAGAACTTCACCGGGAACCGCTCGGCGGGCTCGAACTCGGGAACGATGCCGCACTCGTACGGCGCTTCCTTTGCGGACGTCGGGCGGCGGGGCCCGAGCATTTTCGACGCCGCGAACGACAGCGACGCGAAGAGCACCACGAGAATGACCAACGTGAGGATCGGCAAGTAGTCGCGCACGCCTTTTCCACACCCCTCGAACCGGGATACTCCGCTCGACTCGGCCGCGTTCGGCCGTCGGATCGCAGGCTATCCGAACCGTCCCAGGCGGTGCCGTTTGCGGGCTCGGCCACGCGCCGCAGTCGCGCGGCACCAGACCGCGCGACTGCAGGTCCGCGTACGGTCCTCGACACATCGGGCAGGCTCCGACCGCTCGCGAACGGTTCCTGCTAGCGTCATCGCAACTCCGGGCCACGCCTGCTGCATATGCCTGTCTTTCGCCGCTCGCTCACCCTCGTCGTTGCCGCGACCCTGGCACTGCTCCCCGCTTTTTCAGCCGCCGCGTCGACAGCCGACGACCTCGATGCTGCCAAGCAACGACTCGCCGGCGCGCGTTCAGCCGCAAACGACGCGAGGGCTGCAGCGCACAACGCCGAGGTCAAGCTGGAGGAAACCGAGAGTCACATCGCGGATCTCGAGCTGGTGATCTCCGACCTGAAGGCGCGCGCGGCGGCGCTCCACGACATCGTCGTCAAGCGCGCGCAGTACGCCTACACGCACGCCGGGAACGACATCGACGTCGTCGTGGGCACCGACGATCCCCTCTCGGCGGCACGGGGCAAGGCACTCATCGACCAGGCGAACCAGAAGGACAACACCGCGGCGAAGCGCTTGACTGCGATCAACAGCGATCTGCGCGACCAAACGTCAGCGTTGCACGACGAGGAGAGCAAGCAACGCACGGTCAAGGACCAACTCGACGCGCGCAACAACGAGTTCCAGGCAGCGTTCGACGACGCACAGCAGGCCGCAAACGCGCTTCAGAATCAGTACGACCGTGAGATCGCAGCAGCGCAGGCGGCGGCGCGGCAGGTCGAGCTCGAACGGCTCGAACGTGAGCGCGCCGAGCTGCTCGCGTCGCAGCCGGTCACCAACGCCAACCTCGGCCCGGGCCAGATCCTCGTGAACCCCGGCGGCGGGGCGTTCATGTGCCCGGTGTTCGGCGCCGCGTACACCGACGACTACGGCGGCGGGCACTACGGCATCGACATGTTCGCCCCGATCGGTGCTCAGGCGTTCGCGGTGAAGGCCGGCACCGTGCGGTACGTCGCGAGCGAAGGAGGCGGCGGCAACACGGCGTACGTCGCCGCGAACGACGGCAACACCTACTTCTATGCGCACCTCTCCCAGTTCGTCGGCGGTCCGCGCTCGGTGTCACAGGGCGAGGTGATCGGGCTCACGGGGATGACGGGCAACGCCAGAGGACCGCATCTCCACTTCGAGATCCGGCTCGGCGGAGTCAACGGCTCGCGTATCGACCCGTATCCCACGCTCAAAGCGGCAGGCTGCTGAGCCGACAACGTCAGCAGCGACCGACGACGAGGTCGCTGACACCGTTGCCGTAAGGAGGCACCGTCACATGACTCAACCGCACGTGCGTACCGCGAAGGTTCTCGACCCGAGCTACGTCGAGGATCTCGACGCGCGCTCCGTGGACGAGCTGCGGCTCATGCACGCGGAGTGCCTCGAGCTCGAGACGGAGGTGTCGTACGTGCGGCGCCTCACCCAGGCTCGCATCGACATCCTCGAGGCGGAGATCGGGCGTCGCGAGCGAGGCGAGTCGATGGAAGACCTCATCCGCGCACTGCCGGAGATCCTCGCTGACACCGGCCCGCGTGCCACACCGGCGGCCAGCCACCTCCCGCTCCAGATGGCCCCGGCGCAAGACAGCGAGTGGGCACCCGAGCTCGAGGAGTTCGACGGGCTGCTCGCCAACCTGCCGATCCTCTCGGACGACGGACTCGTCGACGCCATCGACCGCCTCCGTGCGCTCGAGCGTGACGTGTCGTCGGAACGCCGCGGATTGCACACGGTCATCGACCGCATCGACCTCCGCCTCGGAGTACTGCTCAACACGCAATAGGCCTGACCATTCGCCAGTAGGATTGTCGGCGTTATGCAGCGGGTGGCCATGCTGAGCGTCCACACGTCGCCGCTGGCGCAGCCGGGAAGCGGCGACGCCGGCGGTATGAACGTGTATGTGCACGCACTTGCTTCGGCGCTCGCGCGCGCCGGTGTCGCGGTCGACGTGTTGACACGCCTCGAACACCCCGAGCAGCCACCGGTCGTGGTCGTCGAGCCGGGCTACCGCGTGATGCACATCGAGGCCGGACCGTGCGCGCCGGTTCCTCGGCACGCGTTCCCCGAGCTCGTCGCACCTTTTGGCGAAGCCGCGCGCGCAACGCTCGAACGGTGCGGCACCGACTACGACGTGCTGCACGCGAACTACTGGGTCTCGGGCGCGGTGGGACACCGGCTCAAGCACGAGCTCGACCTTCCGCTCGTCACCACGTTCCACTCGCTCGATCGCGTGCGCGCGTCGGTCGGACTCGGCGACGAGATCACGTTGCGACCGCGCGTCGAGGCCGAGGTCGTGCGCTGCGCCGATCTCGTGATCGCGGCTACTAGCGATGAACGCGACCAGCTCGTGCGCTACTACGGCGCCGATCCCGAGCGCGTCGAGATCGTCCCCCAAGGTGTCGACCCACGGTTGTTCTCGCCCGGCGACCAGGCGGCTGCCCGCCGTGCGCTCCGGCTCGACGACGGGCCCGTGCTGTTGTTCGTGGGGCGGATCCAGCCGCTGAAGGGCGTCGACCTCGCGGTCGAGGCACTCGCCCGGCTCGAGACACGCCGAGCCACGCTCCTCGTTGTCGGCGGGCCGAGTGGTCTCGAAGGCGAGGCCGAGCTCGAGCGTGTGCACCGCCGGGTCGAAGACCTCGGGCTCGAGGCGCGGGTGCGGTTCGTCGCGCCGCAGCCGCACGCGAAGCTCGCGACCTATTACCGCGCCGCCGACGTCTGCATCGTGCCATCGCGCTCGGAGTCGTTCGGTCTTGTCGCGCTCGAGGCCGCCGCGTGCGGCACACCGGTCGTCGCCACGAACGTCGGAGGTCTCCGCTTCGTCGTCGACCACGGCTCCACCGGCTATCTCGTCGACGGGCGAGATCCCGACGACTTCGCGGTGCCGATCGACCGGATCCTGCGCGGCGATGCGGGCCCGATGGCCGAACGCGCGGTCGAACGCGCGGCCGGCTACCGATGGAACATCGCCGCCGCTCGGCTTCGGCGTCACTACGACGACCTCGCGCTCCGCGCCCTCGTGCAGTGCACCTGAACATTGTGGAGGCTGAGCGACTCACCGTCGACCCAATGGGCATCGACAGAGCGCACGCGTTGATCGCCGCGCACCTCGAGGGCCCGGTCGCGGCCGAGTCGTACATCCAGCACGTCGAGTACGACCCCGAGCTCCGGCGTTGGTACGTGCGTTTCACCTGCGACGGTCGTGACGCGACGACGATCTACTTCGACCTTCACGAGCGCACGTTGCGCTACGAGGTGTACTTCCTTCCCGACCCGCCCGCGAACCATCTCGAGCTCTACGAGTACCTGCTGCGCCGCAACCACACCATGTACGGCGCGCGTTTCTCCATCGGGCCCGACGGCGACTTCTATCTCGTGGGCCGCGTCGCACTCGAACACCTGACCGTGACCGAGCTCGACCGCGTCATCGGCGTGCTGTACGAGCTCGTCGAGCGCTGGTTCCAGCCGGTGGTGCGCCTTGCCTACGGTCCCCGGATCGCGCCCCTTGCAGGAAACGGCAAGTAGCGTTAGATTGCCTGAAGCGGCGCTGACAGGCGCCGAAGTGTGCTGGGTCCGAGGTGCAGGAGCGTCACCCCGTTCGGGGAAGTGCGGGGCGACTCGAGCGTTCCTCGGGCCCTCGCACGTTCCTCCTCCGTCCCGCCCGCCCCGTTGCGATGTTTGGTGCGATGTGTGGTGCGATGTGTGGTGCGATGTTTGGTGCGATCACTGGTTGCGATCACACCATGCGTGCACGTCATGGCGGTTTACCCTGATCCGATGAACCTTGCTCTGCTCGGTGGCGGCAGAATGGGCGAGGCGTTGGCGCGGGGTTTGCTCGCCTCCGGTTGGGACGGCGAAGCCATCGCGATCGCCGAGATCGACGGCGATCGGCGACGCGTCCTCGAGGAGCAACTCCCCGGCGTGCGCGTCGTTCCGAGCCCCGCCTGGGCGGCCGCCGACGTCGACATCATCGTGATCGCGGTGAAGCCGGGCGATGTCGCCGGCGTCCTCGAAGCGTGTACGCCCACTCTTCCCGAGCACGCGCTCGTGCTGTCGATCGCGGCCGGGGTGACGCTCAGTGAGCTCGAGGCCGCAGCCGGCAACCGTCCTGTCGTGCGCGCGATGCCCAACACGGGTGCGCTCGTCAGAAAGGGGGCGGCCGCGATCGCCGCGGGGACGCGAGCCGAAGAGCAACACCTCGAGCTCGCGGAGCGGGTGCTGGGCGCAGTCGGCACCGTCGTTCGCGTGCCGGAGGCTCACCTCGACGCGGTCACCGGACTCTCCGGCTCCGGACCCGCCTATGTGTTCCTTCTCGCGGAGGCGATGACCGAGGCCGGTGTGCTCGTTGGCTTGCCGCGTTCCACCGCTGCAGCACTTGTCCGGCAGACGTTGCTGGGTGCAGCGACGCTCCTCGAAGAGACCGGCGAGAGTCCGGAGTCGCTGCGCGCCCCGGTGACCTCCCCCGGGGGCACCACCCCCGCCGGC
>JBBDHW010000056.1:55854-70358 GCA_040880805.1 Acidimicrobiia bacterium
CGCACGGCGTGCGCGCCGCGATCCTCGACGCGGTCGAGGCAGCCACCCTTCGGTCGAGGGAAATGGGACGTCGTTCGTGACGCGCCGCCCGAAGTCGCGGCTCCCTCCCAAGCTCCCCGACCCCGCGCGCGACCGGACGCCGGCACCGCCGAAGGCGCCGTCACGGCGCGAGCGTCTGAAGGACGCTCACGTCGCCGGACGCAGCGCGCGCTTCTTGCGCGACGACGTCGTCCGAATCATGCGCGCGCTCGTGCGTCGCGAAACCGGCGCAACACTCGGACTTCCTCCGTTCGCGGAGCTCACGATGGACCAGGCCGCGGCTGCCGCGGAGCTGGTCTTCGGCTGGGATGGCGACGGCCCGCGCGCGCGCATCGACCCTGCGCGCACCGTCGATGGCTTCACGGCAGCGTGCGCGCGCGTGCTCGAAGTCGCTCGTGGTGGTGGACGAATCGCGTTCGCGACGGGGAGACCCGCGTCGCTGCTCGGTCTCCATCGAGCGCTGCTCGGCGCCGCGTCGGCTGCGGGCGGCGAGGTGCTGCGCGCGACCGAGTCGGGCCCGATCGACGCGCGCGACCGCCGGATCTGGTGGGTCGACGGCGTAGCCACCGTCAGCGACGGCGAGAGCCTCCTCGCCGACGACTCGACCGCCGCGGCGGACGAGCTCCTGTTCCTGCTCCCCCGGCCGGACCTGCTGGTCGGCGACCGCGCGTTCGCCGGCACGGCCGCGGGGTCCGGTCTCGAGGTGGTTGCGTTCGCGGGCCTCGACGCGATCGCGCTGGCCGTCGCCGCCTGGCGGGGCATGGCCGTCCGGGTCGTCCCGCTCGATGAACACCGCCCCCCGCAGGCGTACGCCCCGCTCCTGGAACTGCTGGAGGAAGCGGTACGCGCGCCCCAGCCCGACCCTGTCGTCCCCGACCTCGTCCGTCCCTCGGATCCCTTTGGGTCACGGACGGGCCGTTAGAGCGTCTTTTGCAACACGGGCCGCATGGGCCTACGCTCACCACCGCGGTAGCGGGACGGGAATGGAAGGGGTGAGCGGGTGGCGCAGTCTTTCGCCACGGCGCGGTTCCTGACGGTGCAGGAAGTCGCCGATCTGATGCGGGTCTCGACGATGACGGTCTACCGGATCATCAAGTCGGGCGAGTTGCCCGCGGTGCGCGTGGGACGGTCGTTCCGCGTGCGCGACGTCGACGTCGACACCTACCTCGGCTCGCGGTACACCCAAACCGGTTGACGCGCGCGGCGCACGTTCGCGCCGCCATCTGTGGAATCCGATGCGGCGTTCGCGACGCACGCGCGTAGCCTCGAGCCTCAGTGCTGATCGCATTCGCGTCCGACTACGGCCACGCTGACGAATTCGTCGGCGTGTGCAAGGCGGTGATGCTCGGCATCGCCCCCGACGTGAGAATCGTCGATCTTGCGCACGACATCCCGGCCCATGACGTTCGCGCCGGCGCGTTGCTGCTCGTCCGAGCCGTGCAGTACCTGCCCGAGGGGACCATCGTCGTCGCCGTCGTCGACCCGGGCGTCGGAACCGACCGGCGGCTCCTGGCAGTCGAGGTCGAGGGTGGCGTGCTCCTCGGGCCCGACAACGGCCTCCTGGCGCCGGCCGTTGCCATGGTCGGCGGTCCTGTACGCGTGGTCGAGCTGCGGAACCCCGAGTACCAGCTCCCCGCGCCGGGCCCGACCTTCGCCGGCCGTGACGTCCTGGCCCCAGCCGCCGGACATCTGGCCGCGGGTACCGACCTCGCGGAGCTCGGACCCGACGTCGACCCTGCGGGCCTGGTCCCCGGCATCGTCGGACTTCCCGACATACAACCGGGCGGGGTGATTGCCGGCGAGGTGTGGTGGGTCGACCGGTTCGGGAACTGTCAGCTCAACGTCGACCCCGAAGCACTCGAAGCCGCAGGGACGGGGCCCGGCGGGCGCGTCGAGGTGCGTCTCCCGCGTGAGGTGCGTGCCGCCCGTTGGGTGCACACCTACTCCGACGCCAAACCGTCGGAGCTCGTGGTGCTCGTCGACTCGTACGGGCTGCTCTCGATCGCCCTCGACCGCGAGTCCGCCGCCGCCGCGCTCGGACTCCGTGCCGGGAGTGCGGTGACGCTGGTGCCGGAGGGTGCCACGCTCACGCTCACCATCGAACCCGAGGAACAGCGATGAGGCGAGGTACCACCATCACGATCATCGTGCTCCTCACCCTCATCTTCGCCGCCGCGATGTCCCAATTCTTCCTCAGACTCGGACCCTGATTACTCGCTCCCTCGCTCGCCGGGATCCGGGGAGACCTGGATGAACTGGCCGCTCACTCGCTGGCGAGCTCCACTGCGCTCCTTCGTCGCTTCGTGTCGCCGCGTGCGCGTCGAGATCGGGTTCGTCGGCGCCGATCACATACGAGGGTGGCGCGCCGAGCAGTTGTCCGTGCGGGTCGAGGATGTGCAGCGACCCGTCGTGACGGATCTCGAGCGTCCAGGCCGCCTTCGTGGACGAGGAAGTGGTGGTACCAACACAGATTCACGAGGTCGGGCAGTTTCGTGGGACCGAGATGGGACCCGTGGATGCCGTGATGGCCGGCGAGATATAGCCGCTCGTCACATCCCGGCCAGCGGCACGTGGTGTCACGGGTGCGCAGCGCCCGTCTGATCGCAGGCGGGATGGTGCGGGTCATCTCCTCCGTCACCTCCCCGCTCATCCATCCGTGCCTCCCAGGCCCGATACGGGGAGGTGATCGAACGTCTGCTCGATCACTAGCCCGCGATCGTTGCGGCACAAGGGGTCGATGCGTTCCGCGGAACGCAAACCTGACGGAAATCTGACAGCAGCCGATATCGAGGACGGGACGACCAGCGGTCACCCGAGAAGCAGCACCGTCGAGGACGGCGCGGTCGAGGGCGAGGTTGCTCAGGTCGTCGGCGAATGCGGTCGCGTAGTCGTCCGCCACCGTGTCATAGGTTCTGCGGATCGACTGCCGATCAAACTGGGCCATCGGAAATGAAGTGTCGTCGTTCGCCCAGCGACTGCGATCGGAAATGCGCAGTCCCTGCGTTCCGGGATCCGCGCAGCGAACAATCAGCTCGGGCGGAAGCGGCGAGCGCAGCGAGCGAGTATTCAGGTCCGGGACGCGAGTGCAGGCGGGCTTGGGGCGGGCTGGGAGGCTTCGCGAACATCGGTCACCCGATGTCCACGCCGCCCGCACCCGCGTACCGGAGCATTCGAGCTTCCCCCCGGGGGACGCTCGCGTTGTGCAGATCGGCCGTCCCTCCGGCGGGCTTGAGGAAAATCGACCACTCTCAGTGAGATTTTACCTGAGACTTCAACTGGCAGAGTGCTGGAACACGCGGGCGTCACCACCCCGGGTGGCAGCGAGGAGGAACCCGCCGTAGATCACGGTGATCCCGACGGCCAGGCTCGCGGTAAACGCCTCGTCGTGGCCGATCGCGCCCTGCACGAGGCCCCCGCTCGAGAGCACCAGGGTCCCGAGTGCGATGAGGATGTTGGCGCCGGCGAGTCGGCCGTGCCCCGGAGCGCTCCGGTCCCTTGCGAAGCGCGCCGCCGAGAACACCGCGCCGCCGATGATCACCACGGCACCCACGCCGCTGCCGACGGCGGCCAACACCCGGGGAAGCGCACCGAACACGTCCTTCCCCACCGGGATGTCCGTGCCGTGCACGGATTCCATCGGGACACTGGCCAGCACTCCCGCAGCGAAACCCGAGAACACGAGGAGGCCAAGCCGGATCCGATGCGCGATCCGGTGTGCAACGAGGAGGTAGACCGTGCCGAGGGCGAGCCAAGGCACGTCGAGGACCGCCCCGAACAGGTAGAAGACCCGGAACGTGCCGTTGTCCCAACCCGTGGCCGTCCCGGTTGTCAGGGCGACCGAGGCGAGGGCGAACATCCCCAACGCCAGCGCCCAGGCGCCGTCCTGCGACCGGTGCTCCTGGGTGTAGCGGACGAGCATCGCCTGCGCGAACAGGGTCGAGACCGCCGTCGCCACGAACGCCAGCGCCACGACCATCAGTCGGAAAGCGTAGGGCGCGCAAACTTCGAGAAAAGATGCACAAGGTCGGTACCCTGGTCCGGAAGGCCGGGGCCACCCGGCCGCCGAGGAGGCAGTCATTCCCGACGCTCGGCGCATCCCGGAGGCGACCGTCGCCCGCCTGCCGCTCTACTACCGGGCGCTCCTCGAGACCGCTGATGCCGAGATCGGCACGGTGTCGTCGGAGCGTCTGGCCGAGCTGGCCGGGGTCAACGCCGCCAAGGTTCGCAAGGACCTGAACTACCTCGGCTCCTACGGCACGCGGGGCGTGGGGTACGACGTCGAGTACCTGCTGCACGAGATCTCGCGCGAGCTCGGTCTCACCCACGACTGGCCGGTTGCGATCGTCGGCGTCGGCAACCTCGGCCAGGCCCTCGCCAACTATCGCGGGTTCGGCGCCCGCGGCTTCCGGGTCGTCGCGCTCTTCGACGCCGACCCGGCCAAGGTCGGACACCGAGTGGGCGACCTCGAGATCGACGCGCTGGGCGACCTCCCGGCGCTCGCACGCGAGCGCGGTGTGGCCATCGGCATCATCGCAACGCCCGCGCCCGCCGCCCAGGAAGTGGCCGACCGCCTCGTCGACGCGGGTGTCACGTCCATCCTCAACTTCGCGCCGACGGTCGTCTCCGCGCCGCCGGGGGTGTCACTCCGTAAGGTCGACCTCGCGATCGAGCTCCAGATCCTGTCCTTCTACCAGCAGCGACGCCAGGCCACGGGGGCCCGCGACGGAAACGGCGCTCGCGTTCGCGCGCGATGAACGGCCGCGCTGCGATCTCCGGCTACCCGGTGAACCTGGTCGTCGACGGGCGCCGGTGCGTGGTCGTGGGCGCAGGTCGCATCGCGGCCAGGAAGATCTCGGCGCTGCTCGACGCGGGAGCCGACGTGCAGGTGATCGCGCCGGACGTGGGCTCCGAAGTGCGCGGCTGGGCCGATGCCGGAAAGCTCGAGCTGGTCGACCGCACGTTCGAGCCCGCCGATCTCGATGGCGCGTGGCTCGCGACCACTGCCACCGGTGATCCCGCCGTCGACCACGCGGTCTTCTTCGCCGCAGAGGAGCGACACGTGTGGGTGAACTCGGCGGACGATCCCGCCAACTGCTCCTTCACGTTGATGTCGGTCGTCCGGCGCGGTGACCTCGTCCTCACGATCGGCACCGGGGGCCGGAGCCCTGCCCTCGCCGCCTTCCTCAAGACACGCTTCGAGGACGAGTTCGGCCCGGAGTACGCGACCCTGCTCGACGTGCTCTCCGACGCCCGGGAAGAGCTCAGGGCCTCGGGGCGTTCATCCGAAGACGTTGATTGGCGACAGGCGCTCGATTCCGGCATGCTCGAATCGATCCGCGCCGGTCGTGTAGATGAAGCCAAGGAGACGCTGCGCGCATGTCTCTGGTCATAGTCGGGCTCAACCACCGCACCGTGCCGGTGGAACTTCTCGAGCGCATGGCGGTCGCGCCTGCGGACCTCCCGAAGGCGCTGCAGTCGCTCGGCCGGTGCGAGCACCTCGCGGAGGTCGTGCTGCTCTCCACGTGCAACCGTACCGAGGTGTACGCGCACGCCACGCTCTTCCACCCTGCGATGCAGGACGTGCGCGACTTTCTCTGCGACGTGTCGGGTGTGGATCCCGACGAGTTCTCCGACCTGCTCTACGCCTACCACGACGACGCGGCAGTGGCGCACCTGTTCGGCGTCGCCGCCGGTCTCGACTCGATGATCATCGGCGAGGGCGAGATCCTCGGCCAGGTGCGCGAGGCATGGCAGGCGGCGGAGCGCGAGGACGCCAGCGGACCGTTGCTCTCCCGTACGTTCCGCCATGCCATCGAAGTGGGTAAGCGCGCCCGTACGGAGACCGCGATCGGTCGTCACGCGGTGTCGGTGTCGTCGGCTGCGGTGTCGCTCGCGAACAGCCACGTCGGCACGCTCGACGATCGCCGCGTGCTCGTGCTCGGCGCCGGTGAGATGGGGGAAGGCATGGCCCTCGCACTCGCGGGTGCCGGCGTGCTCGAGATCGTCGTGGCAAACCGCACGATGTCGCGCGGTGAGACACTGGCGCGCCGCGTGGGCGGACGCGCGATCTCGCTCGACGAGGTGCCCTCTGCACTCGTCGAGTGCGACGTGCTGCTCGTGTCCACGGGTGCCAGCGGTCTGCTCATGGAACGCAGCCAGGTGGAGCAGGTGATGGAGCGCCGCGGCGGACGCGCGCTGCTCGTCGTCGACGTGGGTGTTCCGCGCAACATCGACCCCGGGGCGGGCGAGGTGTTCGGCGTCACGCTCCTCGACATCGACGACCTGCGCGCGCTGGGCGAGCAGTCGCTGGCGCAACGCCGACAGGAGATCGGCAAGGTGCGCGACCTCATCGCGGCAGAGCTCGACCGTCACCGGCTCGAGCGCTCGGCGCGTGAGGTAGCGCCGCTCGTCACCGCGCTGCGCGCCCGCGCCGAGGAGCTGCGCACGCTCGAGCTCGAGCGTTATCGATCGAAGCTGGCCGCGCTCGACCCCGCCGCGCGCGAGGCCGTCGACGCGATCACCCAGGGCGTGGTGAACAAATTGTTGCACGAGCCGACGATCCGCGTGAAGGACGCCGCGGGAACCGCGCGTGGAGAGCTGTACGCCGACGCGCTGGCCGAGTTGTTCGATCTGCCGGAGCCTCCCTCTCCCGACGACCCGTGAAGCTGCGCCTCGCGACGCGTGGGAGCGCACTGGCGCGCCGGCAGGCCGAGCGCGTCGCTGAGCTCCTCGGCGGCGAAGTCGAGCTGGTGATCGTGAGGACCAGCGGCGACCAGCGCACCGACGTGCCGATCCACGAGCTGGGCGGCACCGGCATGTTCGTGAAGGAAGTCCAGCAAGCGGTGCTCGACGGGCGAGCCGACCTCGCGCAGCACTCGGCCAAGGACCTCCCGGCTGTTACCCCTGAGGGTCTCGTGCTCGCGGCGGTGCCCGAGCGCGCCGACGCGCGTGACGCGCTCGTCGGCTCGACGTTCGACGGCTTGCCCGTGGGTGGGCGCGTCGCCACCGGTTCGGTTCGGCGTCGCGCGCAGCTCGCGGCCGCGCGTCCCGACCTGACCTTCGCCGAGTTACGCGGCAATGTCGACACACGCCTCGCAAAGGCAACGCAGCACGACGCCATCGTGCTCGCGGCGGCGGGCCTCGATCGCCTGGGTCTCGGCGACCGCGTAACGGAACGGCTCGACACGACGCTGATGCTCCCGATGGTCGGGCAGGGCGCGCTGGCGGTGGAGTGCCGTGCCGACGACGCGTCGACCCTCGACCGGCTCGCAGCGATCGACGACGCCGACGCCCACACCGCGGTCCGGGCAGAGCGCGCGTACCTCGAACAGCTGGGTGGCGGTTGCTCGCTCCCGTGCGCAGCCTTCGCGACGGTGCACCGCCATCACGTGTCGATCGAGGCACTGCTCGCCGCTCTCGACGGGAGCGTGGTGGTGCGCGCGCAGGCCGAGTCGTCCGACCCGGTGGAAGCAGGCATCGCGGTCGCGAAGACGATCTTCGATCATGGCGGGCGGGAGCTGCTCCGCTCGTGACCGTCTACCTCGTCGGCGCGGGGCCGGGAGATCCGCGCCTCATCACGGTGCGCGGCGCCGACGCTCTCGCGCGCGCCGACGTCGTCGTGTACGACCGGCTCGCGTCAGCTGCGCTGCTCGACCTCGTCCCGCCGGATGCCGAGCTCATCTCGGCGGCGAAGGCGCCGGGCCGGGTCGAGCTCACCCAAGACGAGATCAACGGGTTGCTCGTCGAGCGCGGGCGCGCAGGCACGACCGTCGTACGGCTGAAGGGCGGCGACCCGTTCGTCTTCGGCCGCGGTGGGGAGGAAGCCGAGGCGCTCGCGGCGGCAGGCGTGCCGTTCGAGGTCGTGCCCGGCATCACCAGCGCGATCGGCGCGCCGGCTTACGCGGGGATCCCGGTCACGCACCGCGGGGTGTCGACGCACTTCACGGTCGTGGCGGGTCACGAAGACCCGACGAAGGAACACACCGACGTCGACTGGGGCGCGCTCGCGCGCGTAGGCGGCACGCTGGTGATTCTCATGGGCGCGGGGAACGTCGGAGAGATCGCCCAGCGGCTGATCGACGGCGGGCTCGACCGCGCGACCCCGGTCGCGGCGGTGCGCAACGGCACGCGCTCGGATCAGCAGACGGTGCGGGCCACACTCGCGACCATCGGCGGGGCCGGTGTTCGCGCACCGAGCGCCATCGTCGTCGGTGAGGTCGCCGCGCTCGACCTGGCGTGGTTCGAGTCGCGGCCGCTGTTCGGACGATCGGTCGTGGTCACCCGCGCACGCGAGCAAGCCAGCGAACTGCGAGCGCGCCTGGCTGCACTCGGCGCCGAGGTGATCGAGCTCCCCGCGATCGCGATCGAACCCGTCCACGTCGCGCTCCCGGACCTCTCTGGCTTCGAGTGGCTGGTGTTCACCTCGGCGAACGGGGTGGACGCGTTCTTCGACCGCGGGCTCAGTGCTGTCCGACTCGACGCACGCGCGCTCGCTCCGTTGCGAGTCGCAGTGATCGGGCCCGGTACTGAGACCGCGCTCCTGACGCGCGGGATCGTGGCCGATCTCGTCCCCGAGCGATCCGTTGCGGAGGCACTCCTCGACGCGTTCCCGGATCCGAGCACCGCGGGAGCGCGTGTACTCCTGGCACGCGCCGAACAGGGCCGCGACGTGCTGCCGGAAGGTCTTGCCGCGCGCGGCTACGCAGTCGACGTGCTCCCGGTGTACCGCACCGTGCAGGCCGAGCCCGATGCCGAGGCACTTGCACGCGTGCGCGAGGGACGCGTCGACGCGATCACGTTCACGTCGTCGTCGACGGTGACGAACCTCTGCGACCTGCTCGACGCGATACCCGACCCGCAGCCCCTCGTGGTCTCGATCGGACCGGTCACGTCGGAGACAGCACGCGCCCGCGGCCTGCGGGTGGACGGCGAAGCCGACCCACACACGATCGACGGACTCGTGGACGCGCTCGTGACGCGTCTGTCGCGCTGATCAGCGGTCGAAGAGCTCGTCGATCGTGATCGAGAACCCGCGAAGGAGTGGCGACTCGAGGACCGACCCGCGCCCGAGCTCGAGCTGCACGTCGAACTTCGGCGCATCTGGCTTCGACCGTCGGTCGACGGCCACCGTCTCGGAATCGGGGTCGACGAACCACAGCTCCGCCACACCCGCCTGCTCGTAGGCAGCGCGCTTGGGGCCGATGTCGTAGCGCCACGTGGACGGAGACCGCACTTCGATCACGATGTCCGGGTAGTGCGGCGTCAACGAAACGTCACCGGGCGTGATCCGATCGGCCTGCACCCACCATGCGTCGGGTACGAAATAGTTCGGGCCGGTCGACGTCCACCCGCGATTGACGGCCGCCTCACCCGACCCCTTCTCCTCGACCCACTCGGCGAGCCGGCGTGCGAGATGGAAGGCGATGCGGTCGTGCCGAGCCTTCGGTTGGTTCATCACGACTTCCCCGTTGACGAGCTGAGTGCGCGGGGGGAAGTCGCGGGCGAGGAACTCGTCGAGGGTGAGTCGTTCGCTGGTGACGGTCACGGCCACAGCGTAACGCCGGGGTACGACAGCTACCATCGGTGCCGATGAGCTTCCCCGAACGGCGGATGCGACGACTCCGCCGCACGCCCGCGCTGCGGCGTCTCGTAGCCGAGGCGCGCGTCTCGCTCGACGATCTCGTCGCGCCACTGTTCGTGAAGGAAGGCATCGACGCGCCGGAACCGGTTGTTTCGATGCCCGGTGTCGTGCAGCACACGCAGGAAAGCCTGCGCAAGGAAGTGCGCGCGCTCGCCGACCTCGGCGTTCCCGCGGTGATTCTCTTCGGAGTTCCCGCGCACAAGGACGCAACCGGATCCGGCGCCGACGCAGCCGACGGAGTCGTGCAGGTCGCGCTGCGCAACCTGCGCGACGAGGTGGGAGACGAACTCGTGCTGATGGCCGACAACTGCCTCGACGAGTACACCGACCACGGGCACTGCGGTCTGCTCACGCCCAACGGCGAGGTCGACAACGACGCGACGCTCGAGCGGTACGCAGCGATCGCGATCGCGCAGGCCGACGCCGGCGCCGACGTCATCGCGCCCTCCGGGATGATGGACGGGCAGGTCGGCGCGATCCGCGGCGCGCTCGACGACGCCGGCTACACCCACGCCGCGATCCTCGCCTACGCGGTGAAGTACGCGTCGGCGCTCTACGCGCCGTTTCGTGACGCGGCAGAGTGTGCGCCGCAGTTCGGGGATCGGCGCGGCTACCAGATGGACCCGCCCAACGCCCGCGAAGCGCTCGACGAAGCCGCGCTCGACGTCGCCGAGGGTGCCGACATACTCATGGTGAAGCCCGCGCTTCCCTACCTCGACATCGTGCGCGCGCTGCGCGACAGCTTCGACGTACCCGTTGCCGCCTACCACGTGAGCGGCGAGTTCGCGATGCTGAAGGCTGCCGCGCAGCAGGGCTGGCTCGACGGCGACGCCGTCGCCGCCGAAGTGCTGGTGGCCATGAAACGCGCGGGTGCCGACTTCGTGCTCACCTACCTCGCACGCGAAGTCGCCGAACGCCTCTCGTGAGCTCGCTCTACGAGCGGGCGCTCGCGGTGATCCCCGGAGGTGTCGACTCGCCCGTCCGCTCCTTCGCGTCGGTCGGCGGCGAGCCCTTCTTCGTGGACCGGGCCGAGGGGGCGTACCTCGTCGACACCCACGGCCGACGGTACGTGGACTTCGTGCAGTCGTGGGGTGCGTCGATTCTCGGCCACGCGCACCCGAAGGTCGTCGAGGCGGTGCAGCGCGCTGCCGCCGCGGGCACTTCGTACGGAGCTGCCACCGCCCGCGAGGTGGAGCTCGCGGAGGCCATCGTGGCGCGCGTGCCCTCGGTGGAGAAGGTGCGCCTGGTGTCCTCGGGCACTGAGGCCGCGATGACGGTGCTGCGCCTCGCGCGCGGCGCCACGGGGCATTCGAAGATTCTCAAGTTCGCTGGTTGCTATCACGGACACGTCGACGCGCTGCTCGTTGCCGCGGGGAGTGGCGTGGCCACGCTCGGACTGCCGGGCTCCGCAGGTGTCACCGAGGGAACCGTGGCCGACACCGTCGTCGTCGCCTACAACGACGACGACGCGCTCGACGAAGCATTCGCGCAGCACGGCTCCGACCTCGCCGCGGTGATCGTCGAGCCGGTCGCCGCGAACATGGGGCTGGTGCCACCCGCCGACGGTTTCCTCCGACGATTGCGCGACCGCTGTACCGCGGCCGGCGCGCTGCTCGTGTTCGACGAGGTGATCACCGGGTTCAGGCTCGGCCTCGCCGGCGCGCAAGGTGCCTACGGCATCACTCCCGACCTCTCGATGTTCGGCAAGGTGGTCGGCGGAGGATTTCCGCTCGCCGCGCTCGGCGGTCGCGCCGACGTCATGGACGAACTCGCACCGCTCGGAGCCGTGTACCAGGCGGGGACGCTGTCGGGGAACCCCGTCGCCACTGCCGCCGGTCTCACAGTGCTGTCACTCCTCGACCACGACACGTACGCGGATCTCACCGGCCGCGCAACGCGCTTCGCCGACGGTCTGCGCAGCGCGTTCGCGGCTGCGGACACGAAGACCCAGGTCGTGCAAGTGGGAACGCTCACCGGGCTGTTCTTCGCCGATGCGCCGGTGCACGACTACGCGGATGCCCAGGCCGCCGACCACGCCGCGTACGCCCGGTTCTTCCACGCGATGCTCGACCGCGGCGTGTTCCTCCCGCCGAGTGGCTACGAGACGATGTTCGTGAGCCTCGCCCACGGGGACACCGAACTCGAGCAGGTCATCACCGCAGCCCACGAGGCCGCTCGCGGTTAGGGCCCACCTCGGGTTTGTTCGCGCGGCCGGTGGGAGCGGGTTCCGCGTCCAGTGAGCGGGCGTGGGCCAGCTTCGGTGGCTTTGGCGTGCTGGGCACACCGGGTGGTAATAACGTACTTAGCTCACCTACGGGGTTGAATCGGGGGCTGAGGTGGCGCACACTGTCGCGGTGAGCAACGATTCAATGACAGACCTGCGCCGCGGTTCATCAAGGTTCGTGGGCATCGGGGTCGCCCTCTTATGGCTGCTCCCATTGCTAGCGATCGTTGCCGGACTGTCATATCGCTTGTTCGTCTGGGTTGCTGGGATCTAGACAAGCGCCGGAGCGATGTGCGCCCCCTTAGGCCGTCCTTGAGGCGCGGGCGGAACTCAAGTTGCAATGGTGTAATTCCATCCCTGTAACTCAAAGCGCGCGAATTGGTCAGAATTCGCGCGGGAACATGCTTCGTGTGGGATGCTGTTGACACATGTGTTCCCATCCCTCAAGAGCGCCGAGCTGCTCGCGATCCTGATGCGCAAGCCGCTGGACTACGTGGTTGCCCGGCAGAACGGTTCGCATCGGACGATGAAGTCTCCGAACTACCCGACGCTTGGATTTTCGTGGCACGACCGTGCGACGATCCCGCGCGGGCTCGTACGGAAGGTGCTCGTGGAGGATGTGGGACTGACTGAGGCCGATGCCCACAGAGCGATCGACGGGAAGCTGAGGTGACCATGCGAACCGTTCACGTCGACTATCACGAAGAGGACGGTCTGTGGTGGGCCGACTCTCCCGATGTTCCCGGTTTCAGCGCGACCGCGGAAGAGCTTCGGGAGTTGCGGCAACTCGCTCGCGAAGGCATCTACCACTTCCTGGATGAAGTGGTGTTGGTGAGTGACGACACCACTGTGTCCGTCCAAGGCGTGTGCGCCTTCGTGAACATCTCTGCGTCCACGGTGTTCGTTCCAGTGGCCGGCGCTCCCGAGAGTCAGGCTGTCGAGCCACCCGAACTCGTCAACAACTAAGTGCGCGTCGACGCCGCTCTTTTATGCGACTGGGCGACGGTTCGCGAAGGTCTGCTGCATGTGCTCGGCGGCGGCATCACCCGCATATGGCGAACGGAGTACCCCGCCCCACTCGGAGCGGCCGTCGCGCTTCGGATCGTTGTCCATCCCACCGAGCTCGATACGCCGCATGTCATCAGGATCATTCTGATGACGGCGGACGGAGAGCAGATCGCGGAGGTTGTGGCGGAATTCGCAGCCGATCCGTTCCAGGCTGACGACCAGTTGCCAGGCGAGGCAGCGGGCGTCAACGTCGCGCTCCCCATGCCGACCGTCGGACTTCCGGGACCAGGCGCGTATAGCTTCGAGATCCTGATCGACGGCGTCCACCAAGCGTCAGTTCCGTTCTCCGTAGGCCCACCCCCCGTGCAACCCGAAGGTGCCCCATGAGCAAGCAATTCGACAATGCCAATCCGACGCGCGTCACGCTTCGCGTGGAGACGATCACCGAGGACGACGTGAGCGCCACGGAATACAACAACTTCGTTGCATTTACGCGGGCATTGCTAGCCGTGCCGAAGGGCGAAATCGACCGCGCTCGCTCAGGTCAGGCTGTCAATCCAGCGTAGGTCAGACGGCGGCCCGATACCGCGGCCACCACGGTCACGAACCTTCCGAGGTCGTTCTTGCCGCGCTCGTTGAATGTGAACACTCGCTCATCCACGTAGCGGAACAAGTGCGCGGGGTCTGCGTAGACGTAGGTGCCCTTCAAGCCACAAGAGCGCCCAGAAGTTCTCGATTCCGTTCGTGTGCACGCGTCCCTCGACGTAGGTGGCGATGTGGTCGATGGCCGCGTGGTCGAACTCATCGGCGAGCGCCACATACGCGGGGTGCTTGTCCGTGTAGAGCGTGGTACCAGGCTCGACTTGCTCGCGAACATGGGCGCGCAACGTGGCAGCTTTGTTGTCGGGAACGACCTTGGCGCGGACCTTGGACGGCTCCCCGTTATCGCTACGGCGGAGAGCGCCAGCGACGACCGTCTTACCCGACTGCCCGCCACGACGACCCTGGATCTTGCGAGCGCGAACGTCAGCGTGCATGAACTCCGACTTCCCACCCACGAATGTCTCGTCCACTTCGACCTCGCCACTCCCGAACCGGTCGAAGCTCCCGATCTGCATCGCCAGCCGGATGCGGTGCAGGACGAACCACGCCGACTTCTGGCTGATGCCCACTGCGCGATGCAGCTCGTAGGAGCTGATCCCGTTCTTCGCGTTGGCGATCAGCCAGATCGAGCACAGCCACTTATCCAGAGGGATCGCTGAGTCCTCGAAGATCGTCCCGACCTTGACGGAGTACTGCTTGCGGCAGTCCTTGGCCTTGCACTTCCAGAGCCGCCTGGTGGTCAGGTAGGAGTACTCCTGGCAGCCGCAGGCGGGGCAGGTCGGACCGTTGGGCCAACGGAGATTGGCGACGAACTCGACGCAGACCTCAGGGTCTGAGAAGTAGCGGACTGCCTCTACAAGCGTTTTGGGAAGCGGGTTCTCACTCATATGGTGAGTGTACTACTTACGCTGAGGTGAGTCAAGTATGTTATTACCCACCGGGTCGTTCGTGTGAGTGTCATACCCCTTTTGTAGGGTTGGGGGTGTTTCG
>JBBDHW010000057.1:0-39501 GCA_040880805.1 Acidimicrobiia bacterium
GCCCGGGGGGGGGGGGGGGGCGCGGGGGCACGGGGGGATGGTGTGCCCGGGCAGGCGTCACCCCGCCCCGCCGTCTGCGGTGATCCGTGTTGTGCGGTTACGCGCTCTTCTCGACCGGGTAGATCGGTACGAGCTCCTCGATCACCGGCTCGGGCGGCCGCACCTTCGGCGGACGCCCGCGCCGGCGCTTGTGGGCCAGCACCTTTCCGTTCGCGAAGAGCTCGCCACCCCACACACCCCACGGCTCACGCCGCGCGATGGCCCCGTCGAGGCACGGCTGACGCACCGGGCACTCGAGGCAGAAAGCCTTGGCGCGCAGGATGTCGTCGATCTGCTCCGAGAAGAACAGGTCGACGAGCGCGGACGAGCTGTCCGCGCAGCGTGCCTGTGCACGCCAGCGCTCCTGTTCGATGTCTGCGGTGTACTCCGTGGCGAACATCGCCGTTCTCCCCTGCTCTGTGCTCTCGCTGGTTCTGTCGTCGTGTCGAACGTTTTCCGGACAAAGAAAAAGGCCGCCGGGTTTGCCCCGACGGCCTTGGTGCGTTTCCCTGGTGGTGCGATTACCAGGGGATCACCTCGGGCCGTTCGGGGCTCTTGGCCTTGTGGTCGGTGGTCGGCACCGTGAAGCAGGACCGAATCGACCACGAGCCAAAGCCCACGAGGCCATTGCCGTAGCCGGCGTGGGCGCGCGCGGCCGGGGCAACTGCCATTGCGTGGCACTGCATCGTCCGCTGCATCGTGATGGTTCCCTTGGTAGCTCGTGCTGGGGTAGCTAGTGCTGGTCGAAGATTTGCGAGCCGCTTAGCCAATCACGTTCGGGCGCGCGAGTCAACCAATTTAATCCGGCGTGCCGATCCGGAACGAAGCGATGAGGGCGCCGGCAGCCGAGACGAGCATGATCCAGAGCCCGATACCCACGTCGGCCTTGACGACGGCTGCCGCGTTCATCCTCGTGACGAGTTCGTGGGTGTCGATCAGCTCCCGGGCAGTCAGGGTGGCGGCGACGACCGCCAGGCCCATGTTCACCCACCGGAGGGGGCGCATCCGGACCCCGAGGATCGCAGCAAGGGCGAGGGCCGCGGCCAGCCAGGTGAAGCCCCATGCCTTGCCGAGCTCGAACCCGGTCCGCTCGAACGGCAGCGCGTCGATGGTGCCGGACAGCCACGGCAGGTACGCGCCCACGCCGAGTCCGCACGCCGCGAGCGCGACGAGGCCGGCCCGTCCGTAGTTGGCTGGTGTCGCGGCCAGGATCGAACTCTGCTGCGAGTGCGGGGGAAGGGCAACGCCGGCCTTGGGCGAGTGGTACGACTCCGGCTCGTCGACGAACGCTCGGAACCACCCCACGATCGCGGCCCTGAGCCCCGTGCTGGGTTCTCTGACCGCGGGCGCGGGCTGCTCGGGAGGCGGGTACTCGGGCGGGGACGACGCCGCCTTCGCCTTCGGTGCGTGCACCGGGGGCCGCCCTGCGGCCACAGCCTGCAGCACGGCGACTTCGGACGCACTGGGTGGAGGCGCAGCGTAGGACGTACTCGGTCCCGGATTCGGCGTCGGGCCCGGCCGGGGAGGCGCGACCGCTGCCGGGGCAGCAGCACGCGTCGCCGGTTTCACAGGCGTCGCCGAGTTCGCAACCCGGTTGGTCCAACCACCATCCCAGTACCGCCATTCATACCGGCCGGAAGGATCAGGTCGCCATCCATTCGTCCTGGTCTCGACAACACTGCTCATCTGGGGGCTCCGGAGGGACTCGTTGCCCGCCCTCCGCCATAGGCTTCGGCATCGTGGCCGCCCGACTTGACCGATCGGAGCCCGGTTCGGGCGCAATTGACCTCTCCCGGGTGGTCGAGATCCTCGAACGCCTGCGGGCCGAGGACCGTCACGACTGCGCCCAGTGCTACGTGTCGCTCGGCGGCGAGGTGCTCCTCGACGTGGCCGTCGGGGATGCGACCCCGGGGCGGGCGCTCCGCACCGACGACCTGATGCTCTGGTACTCGTCGGGCAAGCCGCTCACGACGGCGGCCGTGCTCCAGCTCTGGGAGCAGGGGCGGCTCGGGCTCGACGACCTCGTCGCCGACTACGTCGACGGCTGGGGTGCCGGAAAGGAGCGCTGCACGCTCCGCCATGTGCTCACCCACACCGGCGGGTTCCCCATGTTCCGCGACACGGCATTCGACACCGACATCTCCTACCAGGAGACGATCGCGCGCATCGCCGCCCATCCGGCCGACTGGGAGCCCGGCACCGCCGCGGCGTATCACCCGGCGACCGGCTGGAAGGTCCTCGGCGCGGTTGTCGAAGCCGTCGACGGCCGTCCGATCGACCAGTACCTGCACGAAGTGGTCATCGGCCCGCTCGGCATGTCGAACTCGAGCCTCGGGATCCCTGTCGACGTGCAGCGCCGGCTCGGCGACCGCATCGTTCCCATCGCGTGGAAGGGTCACCGGTTACCCGTGGTCGACCGCCAAGGTGCCTTGAGCATGGTCCCCTATCGCATCGACGAGATCCACAACGAGCCGTGGCACATCGCGAAGGTCGAACCGGGCGGCGGGATGCGCGGCCCGGCGCGCGAGCTCGGGAGCGTCTACGAGTCGCTCCTCGGCCAGGGATCAGTTCGAGTACTCGAACCCCGGACCGTCGAGATGATGATCGCGGTGCACCGCTACGGGCTCCGGGATCCGCTACTCGGCCACGCGCCACCATTCGGACTTGGCGTCGCGGTCGACTTCACGGGGGGCGCCGGACGGCGCGCGTTCGGACACGGTGGCATGGCGTCGTCACGCGGGCTGGCGGACCCCGAATGCGATCTCGTGATGGTCGTGATCTGCAACGGGCTGCCCGACCCACTCGCCGCGGAACGCCGCAACCGCGACATCACCGACGCGGTCTACACGGCGCTCGGCGAGCGCGCCGCGCGCTTCCGTCGGAGCACGGGGCCCGAACAGACGGTCGCGCTGTCTACGTGACCGTTGCCGCTGCCGCGGTCGCGATGATCGCGAGGACGTGCGCGTGCACCGCGGGAGGGCCCGCGACGATGTCGCCCGACCGGAGCCACGCGCGCTGGTCGCCCTGCCAGTCGGTGACCACGCCACCCGCCTCGCGCACGATGAGCCCACCCGCGGCAACATCCCACGTGGCGAGGTTCTGCTCGAAGTAACCGTCGAACACGCCGGCCGCGGTCCACGAAAGATCGAGGCTCGCGGAACCGGCGCGTCGGAGGTCTTCGAACTCTCGCAGCGCGCGCTCGAAGACAGGAAAGTACTCGTCGAGGCGTTCGCGCTTGGCGCGGAACGGGAAGCCGGTCGCACAGATCGCGCTCGCGACCGGGCGGTTGCTCACGTGGATTCGCTCGCCGTTGCGGAACGCGCCGCCGCCGTTCCGAGCCGAGTACAGGTCGCCGAGCATGGGCGCGTGCACAACTCCCAAGACGGGCTCGCCATCCGCGACGAGCGCGATCGACACGCCGACCACCGGGAAGTTGTGCACGAAGTTGGCCGTTCCGTCGAGCGGATCCACGAACCACCCCACGTCGGCGTGTTCACCGCCCTCCTCTTCTCCGACGAACGCGATGTCGGGTGCCGCGCGCGCGAGCCCCTCACGGATCGAGCGCTCGCTCGCGAAGTCCGCGTCACTCACGAGATCTCCCGGCCGCTTCTCACGGACGTTCTCCGGCGCGCCGAAAGCGTCGCGCACGATCCCGCCCGCGGTAACGGCGGCGTCGACCGCGACTGCGAGCAGGTGATCGAGGTCGAGCGTCACGGCCCGAGCACGGCGCGCAGCGCACTGAGGAGCTCGGGTGTGCCCGCCGCGACCGGCTGGCGGCGCGCCGCGGGATCAGCGACGACAAGCTCACGGTCGCGGGCATCCGCGATGTGTGCACCGCTTTCGTGGCAAACGAGCAACCCACCGAGATAGTCCCACGGGCAGTGCATGTCGTTGGTGCAATCGAGGAACCCATCGAGGCTGCCGGAGGCGACGTCGCACAGCGCGAGCGCCGCCGAGCCGAGCGACCGGAACTGGCGCCACGGAGGCTCGTGCGGAGGCATCGCGACGATCGCAACCACGGCACGGTCGATGACGGTAACTTCGGACGCGGAAAGTCGTTCACCGTCGAGCCACGCGCCGTGACCACGCACCGCGGTGTAACGGGCTCCGGTGGCGCCGTTCTCCACGTACGCGCACAACGGGCCGTCGGCATCGAGCGCGCACACCGAGATGCCCCAGTACGGGATACCGCGGGAGCAGTTCGTCGAGCCGTCGACCGGGTCGACGACGACCGTAATCTCCGCGTCGTCCGGACCACTCCACTCGGACTCCTCGCTCAGCACGCGCACCGGCAGCTCCGTGAGCACGGGGAGCACCGCGGCGTCGGCAACGGTGTCGAGGTGGTACTGACCCAACCGGGCGGTACGCGAGCGGCGCTCGATGCCCGTGAGCCCAGCCAGTGCCTGGCGCTGCGCGGCCGCGGCCGCCGCGAAGCACTCGAGCAGTTCAGCAGGCGTCACAAGCGCTGCACCGTGACGACAGCGTTGTAGTCGGGCACGCCGGAGCCGGCGTCGCGGCGGCCGGGGCCGATCAGCACGTTGCCCTCCGGGAAGAACATCTGCACGTTGCCGGGACGCAGGTTGGCGAGATGTACGCGCGCCTGCATCGAACCGGCGTCGGAACGCACGACGACCCGGTCGCCTTCACGCAGACCGAGCGCGCCGGCATCATCGGTCGCGATGAAGAGCGCGTCGCGCAGCGCGCCGGTCAAAGGGTCTTTGGCTTGGTGCACCATCGTGTTGAACTGCTTCCCGCGGCGCGTGCTGAGCAGGAAGCTGCCCTCGGGAACGTCGACCACTGCGGGTTCCACCGGGATGAAGTGCGCCTTCCCGTCGGGAGTGGGGAAGTTGCCGCCCTCACAGAGACGCGCACCGCCCCACTGCACCGCGTCACCGATCGCGTGCAAGGTCTCGACCCCCGCGTACGACGGCACGACACGCGCCATCTCGTCGCGAATCTGCTGACCCGAGTCGAAGGCAACGAGGTGCGCGCGTTCTGGGGCGACGTGCCGCGCGAGATCGACAAAGATCTCCCACTCGCTGCGCGCCTCCCCCACCTGATGCCCCGGGATCTCGGGGCTGAACGCGATTCGCCGCTCGGTGGTGGTCTCGGTGCCGCCGTCACGCTGCTCGTAGCGCGTCGCCGCCGGCAAGAGCACGACGATGTCGCCGGGGCCGACGAGCATCTGGCTCGACACGACAATGTCCTGGTGCACACGCAGCGGCACGCGGTGCAGCGCGTCGTCGACGAGGACGGGATCGGGCAGCACCTCGAGGAAGTTCCCGCCCGACGAGTAGAGGACGTCGAGCTGGCCCCGTGAGGCCACCTCGATCATCTCTTCGGCGGTGAGCCCCGGCCGATCACCCACCGGGAAGCCGTACTGCCGGGTGAGCGTGGCGGCCGACTCGGGTGTGATCGCCACGCCGCTCGGGAAGGCGGTCGCGTACGCACCCATCTCGGCGCCACCCTGCACGCCGGAGTGGCCCCGGATCGGCATGAGGCCCGCGCCTCGCCGGCCGACGTTGCCACGCGCGAGCCCGAGGTTGACGATCGCGGCGACGTTGTCGGACCCGTGCTCGTGCTGGGTGATTCCCATCGACCACACGAGCACTGTGGTGCGGGCGGCTGCGTACATCCGCGCGAAACGCTCCATGTCGGCACGGGTCACGCCGGACTGGCGCTCGAGGTCGGTGAAGGACTCGCCTTCGAGCACCTCGAGCAGCTCGTCGAATCCCTCCGTGTGCTCACGAACGAACCCGCGGTCGATGCCGCCTTCGGCCAACAGCACCTTGAGCGCACCGTTGACGAACGCCACGTCGCCGCCGGTGTTCACGCCGAAGAACTCGTCGGTCATCTTCGTGCCGAACATCGCGCTCTCGACGTTGCTCGGTACCCAATAGCGGTCGAGACCCGGCTCGCGCATCGGGTTGACCACCGCGACCTTCGCACCCCGCTTGCGCGCCAGGTAGAGGTACTTCATGAACACCGGCTGCGCGTTGGCAACGTTGGCGCCGAACAGCACGATCAGGTCGCTCTCGATGACGTCGGTGTAGGAGCACGTCGTGGCGCCCACGCCGATTGCGCGCTTCAGCGTGGTGGTGGAAGGCGCGTGGCAGACGCGCGCCGCATTGTCGATGTTGTTGGTACCGAGGAAGCGCGTGACCTTCTGCGCGACGTAGTACGTCTCGTTGGTGATGCCGCGCGCGGTGAGGTACACCGCCAGCCGTTCGGGCGTGCTCTGCCGGATGCGGTCCGCGATCAGGTCGAGAGCCTCGTCCCAAGTGATGCGCGTGAACCCGCGGTCGCCTTTGCGTCGCACCATCGGGTAGGCGAGCCGGCCCAGGTCGCGCAGCTCCTTCCCGCTCTTCGAGCGCAACGCGTCGGCGTCGGCGAGCACCGCAGGGTCGAGTGCGCCCATGGTGTTGACCCGCAGAAGGTCGAGGCGCGTGGTGCAGAGGTGCACACCTGACAACGTCCAGTCATGGAAACCCGCGACCCCGAGCGCACACCCGTCGCACACACCCTTGTGCATGATCCGCCACGCGTACGGGAGGTTGTCGCGGTTCTCCCAGAACGTGCGCGCGATCTCCTTGTAGTGGTTGGGCTTCGTCTCCCCCATCCCGTACGGCTTGAACCCGACCCACAGGTCGCGCCGCGTGCGCTTGGGGGACTTGATCCTCGCCGATCCCTTCCAGGCCACTCGATCTCCTACCGGTCGACGTCGACGCGCTCGGAATGCGTGTAGACGTTGGCGCGCGCGTCGCGGACGAAGCCGACGAGGGTCTGGCCAAAGCGGTTCGCGGCGTCGACCGCGAGGCTCGACGGCGCCGACACCGCGCACACGATCGGGATGCCCGCGATCGCGGCCTTCTGGACGATCTCGAAGCTCACGCGCCCCGACACCATCAGCACTTCCTCGGACAGTGGCAACCGGCGCTCGAGCGCGGCGTGGCCGATCAGCTTGTCGAGCGCGTTGTGGCGGCCGACGTCCTCCCGCAGCGAGATGAGCTCGCCGCGCGGTGTGAAGAGACCCGACGCGTGCAATCCTCCCGTGGCTTCGAACACGGTCTGCGCCACGACGAGCCGATCGGGCAGCGACGCGACAACCGAGCGCGCGACCACCGGCCCGTCGGCCACCGGGGCGCAGTGCTGCTCGACCTCGTCGAGCGTGGTCTTGCCACAGAGGCCGCAGCTCGCGTTCGCGACGAACCGCCGCTCCGGACCGTCGAGCGCCACCGGCCGCCGCAGCGTAACCGTGACCACGTTGAACTCCTGCTCGCCCTCACCGGCGAGGCAGTACGCGACGGTGTCCAGGTCGTCGGCCCCGTCGAGGATGCCTTCGGTGAGACAGAAGCCCACCGCGAGCTCGAAGTCGTTACCCGGCGTGCGCATCGTGACCACGAGCGGCCTGGGCTCCTGGCCCGGCCCGTGGACACGGATCTCCATGGGCTCCTCGGTGACGAGCTTGTCGGGCCGGTCGAACACTCGCTCGCCGTCGAGCGCGCGCACGCGCACCGAGGTCACCGCACGGCGAGCGGGGTCGTTGCTCACAACGATCACCGTAACCCGGTGAGGTCGATACCCAGACGCGCAGCGTCTTCGGGTGTATCGACGTCGGCGAACGCGTCGGGAGGTGCCGTCTCCCGCCACGTGCGCTCGGGCACGACGTCGTAGTCGCCGACATCGAGGAGTGCATTCAGCGCGCGCACTCCCCCGGTGACCAGGCTCGAAGCGGCCAGGAGCGCCTCGGGACCGTACCGAGCACACACCGGCTGCAACCTCCCGGAGGCTTCCGGGACGACCGTCGACGCACCCGGCCAATCGCGCAGCAGCTCGAGCAGCGGAACGCCGACATTCGGCAGATCGACCGCGAGGAGCAGCGCGTTGCCGTCCCAGCCGAGTTGGCGCAGGGCGCCCCCACCCGCAGCGAGTGCCGCCAGCGGCCCGGCACCCGGCGGCTGCTCGCTCACCTGCGGACGGCCGGTGACCCCCGGACCCACCTCGACCACGGTCTCGCAGACCGCCGCGAGCCGCGTGGCTGCCCGGTCGGCCAGGGTTTCACCGTCGAGCACCAGACGGGCCTTGTCGGCACCCAGCCGTCGGCTGCGGCCCCCTGTGAGCAACAGCCCGGAAACCCTCGGCATTACGTCGACGACGTGGGCGCGAGGCGGTACGCAACGACCTGCCACCGCGAGTTGCGCCGAGCGAGCTGCACCACGTTGTGCACTGTGGTGTCGTCCCGGAGATCGACGCTGGTGTTGACGAGCGCGGCATCCCCGCTCGTGGTGACGCTCGCGTCGTCGACGCCGACGTGAGCAACCAGGCCACGGAGCGTGGGCTGCTGCTCGTAGGCAGCACGTTTGGCGGCGACGAACTGCTTGCGGTCGAGGCCGTCACGCAGCTCCTTCGCGGAGAGGGTCCAGAGCACGTCGAAGTCGAGGCGGTCCCACGCGTACTCGTACGACACGGCAACGTCGCCGGGGCCAGGTCCCTTGTCGCGCGCGACGGCAACGACGAGCGCGATGCACAGCGCGATCACCGCGCCGAGGACGATCCCGATGATCACGGGCTACGGAGCGGTCGATTCGATCTCGGCCGCGAGCGCGAAGTCGTTGTCGGTGATGCCGCCCTCGCTGTGCGTGGACAGCGCGACGCGCACCTTGCGGTAGCGGATGTCGAGATCGGGATGGTGGTCGGCTTTCTCGGCAAGGGCGGCGACGCGCGTGACGAACGCGATCGCGTCGGGGAACGAAGGGAGCTCGTACGTCTTCGCGATCTCGGCGCCCTCGCGCGACCAACCGGGAAGTGCATCGAGTCGTTGTGCAATGGAGTCGTCTGGGAGTGCAGGCATGTGGCTCCGGGGGAGGGACTCGAACCCTCAACCGTCTCGTTAACAGCGAGCTGCTCGGCCAATTGAGCTACCCCGGAACGGCATTCGAGGATAGCAGCGCCCGAATCAAGCCCATGATCGTTCTGTGCGTCGTGCTGCAGGCGTAGCGAACGTACACACACCCGTACTCGTGCTTCACCCTGCGTATGGTCGGATCAGCAGCCGCGCGGTATGGCGCGCGGAACTGCGATCGCGGCACACCGGTGACCTCGGACCAATGCCTCTCGGCGGCGTCCAGATCGAGACCCTCGTGGAGGTACACGCGGACGCGCAACCGGGACTCGTCGACAGTGAAGAACCTTCGCAACCACGCGCAGAAGAGGGCCACCATCCCGGCATCTGTATTGGCGAACGTGACAGCTCCGTCTGTCTTCGCTCCCTCGCCCGCGTACAGGGCGACGCCGGCGGCGAGGAAGGCTTCTTCGCCGAGGGTGCCGATGCGCTGGATCCCGAGCTCGTTGAGCTCTTCGATCTGGCGCAATTTGGCCGTGTGGGCAGGGTGCGGGCGACGCTGGGGTCCGTAGCGGCGTTTGGACGGCGTGAAGGGGACGTCGCGGACCCACAGGGAAACGGACGACTTGCTCACACCCAGGGTGGCGGCGATGTCGGCGAGGGTCATGTTCTGCGCCCGCATGATGCGGGCCTTCTCCTGTTGCTCGACCTTGCCGCGGTAGCCCATGGTGTGAGGGTACGGATGGGGTATGACATTCATGGACGAACCGGACACCGAACCGCGGCGCGTGCTCGTGGTGGAAGACCGCGCCCACCGGCCCATCGGTCACTTCCCCACGTTGTTTGCTGAACTCGCGGAGGGTTTCGCCGAGAACGGGTGCGCGGTCGAGGTGCTCACGTCGACCGGCTGGTTGTACGACGGCGAGCGCGCGGTTCCCTTCGTCGTCAACCGGTATCTCACCTTCGACCGGCTCCGGTACCGGATCGGCGAGTCGTTCGCGAACACGCGAGGACTGCGTCGGATCGCGAGCAGGTTGCGCACGAGAGCATTGGTGCGCTCCGCGCGGTCGCGGTGTCGAGCTGCCGGCGATCCGACGCCGGACGTCGTGGTCGTCAGCTCCGGCATCGATCCGATCGTCGCGGCCGCGTTCGCGCGTCCCGGGCGGTGGCTCTTCTACGAGTTCGGCGCGCCCGTGAGTATGGAACCGAGGTTCTCGGCAGGCGCCGGCGTGCAGATCGCGACCCCCGACGAAGACGACACGGCACGATGGAGGGAGATCGCCCCGTTCCTCCATCCGATCACGCTTCCCATCGCCGGTGCGCGCGCCCGCGATCGCGTTCCCGACGCGAAGCGACGCATCGGTCTGAGCGCCGAGGCCCGCGTCGCACTCGTGTTCGGCGACGCCAGCGACGACAAGGACGTCGACCTCGTGGCACGAGTGTTCGCGGAGCTCGCAGGCTGGCAACTCGTCGTTGCGGGACGGGTGGCCGGCGAATACCGGCACGCGGGCGGTCGTGAGGCCTTCATCATCGGCGGATACGTCGACATCGCGATGCGTGACGTCGTGTACAGCACCGCCGACCTCGTCGTGCTGAACTTCAAGCCGGAGTACCACGGAAATTCCGCGCTGGTGACCGATGCGATCTCGTTCGGCGTTCCGATCGTTTGCTCCGACGGATCGATCGCGGCCGCGATCGTCCGCGAGTACCGCCTCGGCGTCGTCTTCAACCCGGGGGATCCCGACTCACTGCATCAAGCCGTCGACACTGCTCCGGTGTTCATCGAGGCGGCTGATCTGGAACGCGCGCGCACCGAGCTCTCGAACCGCGCGGTCGCAGCACGGTTCCTGCGCGCTTTGCAATACACTCCGCCCGCCGAGGGAGGTCAGCCATGACGACTACGCAAGCCACGAACGCGGTCGACTACAAGAACGGGTCGGCGACGATCGACGCCGACGGCCACGTGAACGAAACCGGTCATCTCGGCGACTACATCGATCCCGCCCACAAGGACATCCTGAACCTGCCGCCGGGCACCGTGCGCGCGATGGCCGAGCCTCCTGCCGACTTCCGGATCCTCTCCACGTGGGATCCGAGTGTGCTGTCTCACCTCGCGATTCCGGGTGGGAGCGACGGTGCGGCGCGCCTGAGCGACATGGACCGCGAGGGCATCGACGCGGCGGTCCTCTACCCCACCCTGTTGCTCGAGTGGCGCGAGGACCCTGCCGGGTTCGGCGCGCTCTGCCGCGCGTACAACGACTGGCTGCGCGATTACTGCGCAGTCGACACGGGCCGGCTCTACGGCGTGGGCGCGGTTCCGCTCCAGGACATCCCGGCAGCCATCGCGGAGATGGAACGCAGCCTCGAGCAGCTCGACTTCAAGGCCGTCTTCGTGCGGCCGGCGCCGTACATCGGATTGAAGAAGCTGCACGACCCGGTCTATGACCCGTTCTGGGACGCGGCGCAGAGCCTCGGCTGCCCGATCGGCGTGCACCCCTACCCGATGGCCGACATGCCGAACACCGTGCAGCTGCTCTCACTCGACGACGACAGCTACGGCATGCCGAGCGAAGGGCTCACACTGCGGCAGGGTCTCGGCAACGCGATGGACATGATGATGGCCACGGGCTGGTTCGTCGCCGGCGGGATCTGCGAGCGCTTCCCCGACCTCGAGGTCGTCATCCTCGAAGGCTCGGGCGGATGGATGCCCACGATGCTCGAGCGCTTCGACCACCAGCAGAGGGTGTTCGGCAATCCGTACCAGCAGACGTCGCCGTCCGAGGTGTTCCGTCGCCAGTGCTGGGTGAGCTTCGACCCCGACGAGTGCGCGCTCGCGTTCAGCGCCGAGGTGCTCGGCGCCGACCGGATCATGTGGGCGTCGGACTACCCGCACCCGGACGCCAAGATCGAAGGAGT
The DNA here is from genome assembly GCA_040880805.1 of Acidimicrobiia bacterium. Classification (NCBI taxonomy): domain Bacteria; kingdom Bacillati; phylum Actinomycetota; class Acidimicrobiia; species Acidimicrobiia bacterium. The sequence continues at coordinate 11,798 of JBBDHW010000057.1, forward strand.
CGTCGACGAGCTCCACGAGGCGACCGAGAAGCTCGACGCGGAGTCGCGCCGTCTGGTCAACGGCGCCAACGCCGCTGCCTTCTACGACCTCTGACGAACGAGCCCGCCAACGAGCTTCTGGAGTCGTGGGGTTTCCTTCAACGCCCGCGCCAGCCCCTTCATGTCGTCGGCCGACACCATGAGCGGGTTTCGCTGGAAGCGGCCGCTGTGGGTGTACGAGCAGAAGCGCACGCTGAGCGATCCATCCTCGTACTCCAGCAGTTGGATCGTCGGCACGTGGTGCTCGCTCTCGATGAACACCTCCTCCACGATCTGGCCTCCGCCCCACGGAAAGCTGAACGGACGCGGGAGTTTGCGCTGCGGCGTCATGTCACCTCTTTTGCTCGGCCGCCGCACGCGCGGCGATCGCCCACTCTGCCGGTGTCGACACACGCGTGTCGAGCACGACGACCCGTCGTTCCGTCCACGCCGGCAGGGCACCGAGCTCGTCGGCCTGCGACCGGTGCACGACCACCGCAACGAGATACCGCTCCAGATCGACCGAGCCCTCGATCTTGGCCGGATGCACGCCGTCGAACCGCACGCGCTCGTGCGTGAGGAGCTCGTCCCAGTCGACGAACAGCCGCGTCGCGGCCGACGCGGCGGCTCATCGCGACGGCTTCCGGCGCTTGACAGTCGCCGTTCGCGAACATGACGTGCTCGAAGTAGTCACTTCGACCTGAAGTCGGGGGTAGGTGCTCGCATTCGCGAGATCGGCTGCGGCTATCGATGAAGACGCTGTCTTCGGGAGGAGCGTCCCGCTACGCAGCGCATCACCCGCGACTCGGGCCGTCGTACCGTGGCAGACCAGCGATCCACCACACCCGTGCTCGTACACATCCGAGCAACATTGCTTCGGCATCAGGCCAGGATGCGGACGCGTCGACGGCGCGCTCGCAATACTCGACACGTCGATGCGCGGGTCGCTTTCAGCTCGACCGCTCGACCGTGGACTCTTTCGTAGGCGAGAAAGTCGACGACGCTCTGCCGATCGAGGTCGGTTGGCTGCGCGTCGGACGCGACGGCGTGCCGGTACCACCATTCCCCGGTCGCCCGCCGGCGTGCGAGCGGCACGCCGCCCACGGCCAGCTCGAGGACTGACGTGCTCACAGCGCTACGCGAGGTTGATCGACGCTTCCCGGAACCGTCACCTGGGACGCTGCGAGCGATCGGATCGCGCGCGGCTCCGGCGCCGTACTCAGCCAGGTTGTAACTCGTTCGGCCAATCGGTCGGGAGCCTCGTGCACCGCATCGAGCTCGAGGTCGCATGGCAGTTCCCATACGCCGCGCCGAGTGGCCTGCCCACGAGCGGTGCCGGCGAGGATTCCGTCGGTACGCGCCGCTTCGCGCGTCTCGAGCGTCTCGAGATCCCAGCGCAACCCGATCAGCCATGCGTCGTACGGTGCAAAGACCCGCGCCGCCATCACTCGCGCACGCGCATGCCACAGACCCCACTCGACGATCAGATCTACACCAGCATCGAGGTAGCCACGCAGCGCCAGCGCCGCGCCACGGTCCAATCGATCCTGGTGTGCGAGCGTCGCGAACTCCGGCCGATCCAAGGGCCAGTGAAGAGCCCATTGATCAACTTCGACGAACAGGTACGGATCGGGGAGCACGTTGAGCAACGCGTGACCCAACGATGTCTTCCCGGCTGAGGAAGGTACGACGAGAAAGAGCGCTCGGCCAATGTCTGAGGCGTGTCATCGTGGGGCGGGAAGGGATCGAACCTTCGACCGAGGGATTATGAGTCCCCTGCTCTGACCACTGAGCTACCGCCCCGAGGCGGCAAGCCTAGGAAACCGCGCCGCTACGAGAGGTCGTCGCAGGCGGGTTCGTTGTGCTTGGCCGCGTCGATCGGCCTTCCTTGTGGTACTTCTTCTGAGCGGAGTCGAAGATCTTGTCGCGACGATCCGACGACACGGCGAGCTGCTTCGGGAGCTTTGCGACCCTGCCTTGAACGCGGCTCTGTCCGGTCGGGTGATCCTCCGCGTCGGTAGCTCTTCCTTGAAGCCCGGCTGCACCTCGGTAAGACGGCTGGTGATTACTCCGCGATCCCATTGCCATCCTTGACGTCCAGAGTCCCGAGCGCCTGACCTCGGCGACCATCGACCTGGACGCGACCGATCGTCGAGGAACTGCACGAAGCTCTCAGGTCGGGGCGGTGCGCGCCGAGCGAGCGGAGCGGCAGTAGTTGGTGAGAGGGCGTCCCGAATTGCTCACAAATCGCAACGGAGGACGGGCATTCGAGCGCCCGGATCGATTTGCTCGAACCCGTTGGCGAGGAATGCCGCCACCGCTCCTGCAACTTCCGCTGGACCTCCCGCAATCCACCAAGGGGGAGGCCCGTACAGCACCGCAGCGCCACGACCGGACGCGTACCTCTTTGCTGATGCGACCAGAGACCGGCCAACGCCGCGACCGCGGCCGCTTCGCACGACGTGGATGCACGGTGCCGCCCAGGCGTCCTCGCGATCGATGCCTCCATACTGCGGATATCTCCCAAGTGGTCCGAGCGCGCACCAACCGATCGGTTCGCTGCCGAGCTGTGCGAGAAGACCCGGCACTTCACCTTGTTCAACGAGCGCACGCATGAACTCACGGTTCTCCGGGGCCGCGTGCGTGTAGTTACGGTGCGCCCGGAACGGCCAGACGCACCAGCACGCCTCCTGTGACGGCGACGAGCAGAAGAGAGCCTCGAACGCTGACCACTCTGTCGTTGTCACGGGCACGACCGCGACGTTCTCGTCCACGAGCTGACTCTAGGGATCCGGGCGTGCGGAAGTGGACACGGCCTTGGCCGGCGCAGACGTGGCAACGAAGCTGATGCTCGCGCACACCAATGCGACCACCATCACGAACCGACCTCTGAATTCAGGGCTCTTCGAGGTAGTCGCGCAGGCGCTGCGATCGTGTGGGGTGACGCAACTTGGCGAGCGTCTTCGACTCGATCTGGCGGATGCGCTCACGCGTGACACCGAACTCCTTGCCGACCTCTTCCAGCGTGCGAACCTGGCCGTCGTCGAGACCGAACCGCAGCCGCACGACGGCGCGCTCGCGGTCGTTGAGCTCGTCGAGCGCTTCCTCGATCGCCTCGGTGAGGAGCGCGCGAGCCGCGGCGGTGGCCGGCGCGATTGCCGACGGGTCTTCGACGAAATCGCCGAGCGAGCTGTCGTCTTCTTCGCCGACCGGCGTTTCCAACGACACCGGTTCGAGCGAGATGCGCTGGATGTCGCGCACGCGGTCGGGTGTGAGCTCGACCTTCTCCGCAACTTCCTCGACGGTGGGCTCGCGGCCGAGCTCCTGGAGCATCTGGCGCTGCACGCGCAGCACCTTGTTCATCGTCTCGACCATGTGCACGGGGATTCGGATCGTGCGCGCCTGGTCGGCGATCGCGCGCGTGATGGCCTGACGGATCCACCATGTGGCATAGGTGGAGAACTTGAAGCCCTTCGTGTAGTCGAACTTCTCGACCGCACGGATCAGGCCGAGGTTGCCCTCCTGCACGAGGTCGAGCAGCGCCATACCGCGGCCGACGTAGCGCTTGGCGATCGACACCACAAGGCGGAGGTTTGCCTCGGTGAGCTGCTTCTTGGCCATCTCGCCATCGACGACGATCGCCTCGATGCTGGTGCACTCCTCGCTCGACCGCGGCGACTGCGTCCCCAGCCGCTCAGTGGCGTAGCAACCCGCCTCGATGCGCTTCGCCAGCGTGACCTCCTGCTCGGCGGTGAGCAGCGGGATCTTCCCGATCTCCTTGAGGTACATGCGCACCGGGTCGAAGGTGCCGCCTTCGACCCGGTCGGGGCGAGCGGCGATGCGTGCGTGGCGGGCGGGCGACTCGGGCTCGGCCACGGCACCCGGGCGACTCGAAGCGGACGACGACTCGGTGACGCGCCTGCGCTCCGGTGCGGGGTGCTCGGGAACGACGCCACGACCGGCGCGTCGTTCGTCTTCGCGCTGGAGCTCCTCGGCAATCTCGTCGACGACCTCGACACCCTGCGACCGTATGCCCGCGTAGATCGCGGCGAGCTCTTCGGTTTTGGGCTCGAGGTCGGGGAGCGCCGCGAAGATCTCGCCGGTGGTGACGAACCCGCGCTCCTTGACGCGCGCGAGGAGATCGTCGACATCGGAGTTTGCTTGCTCCGTTGTGACTCCCGCCGCTACATCCGCGTTGCTCACAGTGCCTCTTCTTTCACGCGGTGTCGTTCCCGCGTGGTCCATCTTCGATCCACCCTAGCAACTCGTTCGCGTTGTCTTGTACCGCGGTCCAGTCGCCAATTCCTTCGGCACTCGCGAGCGCGTTCAAGAGCACCTTTACCGAACTCGAACGTTCGTCTTCAGCGCGTAGCATTCCCGCGACCACACGTTGCGCCGCCGGTGTGACCGCATTTCCCATGAGCCGAACGTGGAGAGTTTCGGGCTCGTCGTCGCGAACCGGTTCCTCTACGGCAACGCGTTCGAGCAGGTCACGGACCGGGCCGTCGCTCGCGGCGAGCGCGTCGTGGAAGTCGTCGGCTGCCTCGATTGCCTCGAACGCCGCTCGCGCGACAGGGTCGGCGAACAGCCGGGCGTCGAGCCATTCCTCGACGAGCGCGGGATCGTGCACCGCGTACAGGAGCAGATCGACCTCGCGCCGGTCGACCCGGCGTGGACGTGCCTGTTGGCGTGCGGGTGGATCCGGCGGAACGCGCTTCCCGCTTGCCGCCCGGGCCACTGCCTCTCGGAGGCGGTCGGTGTCGATGTCGAGGCTCGCCGCCACGCGCATGACGTACTGGTCGCGCACGAGGTCGTTCGGGTGCTCGGCAACGATTGCCGCCGCAGCTTCGGCCGCGCGCGCACGACCTTCGAGCGTGGTCTTGTCGGCCGCCGCGAGCGCGCGGTCGATGCGGAACTCCATGAACGGCTTCGCGGCGTCGATTGCCTTGAGCAGTAGCTGTGGGTCGTCGCGCCACACGTCGGCGGGATCGCGACCCGCGGGCAGATCGGCAACTTCGAGTTGGATGTCGTACCTCTGCTCCCACCCGTACCAGCGTTCGGCCGCGCCCTGGCCCGCGGCATCGGAGTCGTACGCGAGCACCACCTTGCGCGCCAGGTTCTTGACGACCTGGAAGTGATCGTCGGCGAGCGCGGTGCCGCACGTGGCGACTGCGTTCGGCGCACCCGACAGCGCGAACGCCATCACGTCGGTGTAGCCCTCACAGATGACGATCTCGCCGCGCGCGACAACCTCGGCCTTTGCCCAGTTGAGCCCGTAGAGGAGACGACTCTTCTGGTAGATCGACGTTTCGGGCGAGTTCTTGTACTTCGGGCTGTCGTCGCCGAGGGCGCGCCCACCGAACCCGACGGGGTCTCCCTTGCTGTCGAAGATCGGGAACATCAATCGCGCGCGGAACTGATCCTGGAGCTTGTTGGCTTTGTTCACGAACGCGAGGCCGGCGTCGACGACGTCGTTGCGGGAGAACTTCTTCTGCTGCAGGTGCACGCTCAGACGATCCCAGCTGTCGGGCGACCAACCGAGCCGGAACTGCCGCACCGCGTCGCCGTCGAAACCCCGGCCACGCAGGTACTTGCGAGCGGTGCCACCCTCGGGCGCCTCGAGCAGCAGTTGCTCGTAGAACTCGATCGCGGCGCCGACGGCCTCGTTCAGGCGCGCCTTGCGGCCCTTGTCCTTCGCGACCGCGTTGTTGTCGTAGCGGAGCGTGATCCCCGCGCGCGAGGCGAGCCGTTCCACCGCGTCGACGAAGTCGAGGTGCTCCACCTCGCGCACGAAAGAGATCGCGTCCCCGTTGGCCTGGCAACCGAAGCAGTAGAACCTTCCTATGTCGGGATTGACGTTGAACGACGGCGTCTTCTCCGCGTGGAACGGGCACAATCCGACGAACCGCTTCCCGACACGCTTCAGCGCGAGGTGCTCACCGGCGAGGGTGACGAGATCGGTCGCGTCGCGGACCCGCGCCACGTCGTCGTCGAGGATTCCCACTGGTCGTTGAGCCTATGGCGGCGACTCAGACGCCGCGCGGCAGATCGTCGGGTCGCCATCCGAGGAGGTCGACGCCGAGGCCGAGCGCGAAACGGTCGGTCATCCCGCTCACGTAGTGCACCGCGAGCACGGCCGCCGCGGGAGACCCGGGCACGGGGAGCGCGACCTCACCGTCGCGCACCGGCGGCATCCGGCGCGGTGCGTCGGCGAAGTGGTCGACGAGGCCGCTGAGCAGGCGAATCACGCGTTCGGCCTGCCGGCGCGCCGCGGGCCGCAGGTAGATCCGCTCGAAGTTGAACGCGCGGAATGCGGCGAGCGCGGATGCCGCGGGCTCGGTCATTCCGACATGGCCGGTGCGATCGACGGCGTCGAGCACCGCCAGCACGAAGGTGCCGACCTGCTCCGAACGCTCGGTGCCGACCACCTCGCGTACCTCGACGGGCAGGTCGCTCGGCTCGAGGATGCGCGCCCGCACCGCGTCCTCGAAGTCGTGGCAGACGTACGCGATCCGATCGGCCCACGCGACGACCTCGCCTTCGGGCGTGGACGGCGGCGGGCGGCGCCACGAGTGGTTGCGCACGCCGTCGAGCGTCTCGCGACAGAGGTTGAGACCCGCGAGCGTGACATCGGCCCCATAGACCGCGTGGTCGTACCCGGTGCCCGGTAGGTAGGGCGAGAACGCCTCCTCCGACGCATGCCCGGCCGGACCGTGCCCGCAGTCGTGCGCGAGCGCGATCGCCTCCACGAGCGGCAGGCAAAGGTTCGCGGCTCGTGCGATGCCGGTGGCAACCTGGGCGACCTCGACTGCGTGGGTCAGCCGAGTGCGGAGATGGTCGTCCTCCGGCGCGATGAACACCTGGCACTTCCCCGCGAGCCGGCGCCACGGACGCGAGTGCTTGACCCGATCGAGGTCGCGCTCGAAGCAGAGGCGATAGGGGTCGGGTGCCTCGGCACGGGCCCGCTCCCCTGCGCCCACCGGCCGGGTCGCGCCCGGGGCCAGCAGCACGTCGAGCGCCGCCTCCCGCTCCTCGCGCAACACCACGCGCCCGCCCACGTACGCGTGCGCGCCCTCGTGCGCGCGCCGTACCAAGGGGGTCCCGACTTCACTGCTCGTCACACCAGACATGTTCGGGTTCACGGAGCAATGAAATCACGGGGGTGCGACAGCTACGCCGTGGAACCCGGGCCTCCCGCGCCCAGGGCGGCGTGGGCCGCGGCCAGGCGAGCGATCGGCACCCGGTAGGGCGAGCACGAGACGTAGTCGAGACCGACGTCGGCGCAGAACGCCACCGATGCCGGGTCGCCCCCGTGCTCGCCACAGATGCCGAGCTTGAGATCCGGGCGCGTGGCGCGGCCGCGCTCCACCGCCATCCGCACGAGCTGGCCCACGCCTTCCTGGTCGAGCGTCTCGAACGGGTTGGCGCGCAGCAGCTTCAGTTCGAGGTACTCGGCCAGGAAGCGACCCTCGATGTCGTCGCGGGAGAACCCGAACGTCATCTGCGTGAGGTCGTTGGTGCCGAACGAGAAGAACTCGGCGACCTCCGCGATCTCGCCCGCGGCCAACGCGGCACGCGGCGTCTCGACCATCGTGCCGACGAGGTAGTCGACCTCGCCGTTGTCGGACGCGGCGAACGTGTCGGCGGCGACCTCGCGGACCCAGCCGGCGACGAGCTCGAGCTCGGGCTTGGTGACGATCAGCGGGATCATGATCTCGACGCGCGGATCGCCGCCCGCGCGTTTGCGCGCGATGGCGGCTTCGAGGATCGCCTTGGTCTGCATCTTGTAGAGACCGGGCTTGATGATGCCGAGGCGCACGCCGCGCGTGCCGAGCATGGGGTTCGCCTCACGCCACTGCTGCGCGGCCGCGAGCAGGCGGCGGCCTTCTTCGTCGAGCTGCCCGCGCGCGTCCTGCACCAGCAGCTCCTCGACGTCGGGGAGGAACTCGTGCAGCGGCGGGTCGAGCAACCGGATGGTGACGGGCAGGCCGTCCATCGCTTCGAAGATGCCTTCGAAGTCGGCGCGCTGGAGCTTGGCGAGCTCGTCGAGCGCGGCGTTCTCCTCGGCTTCGTCGGCAGCGAGGATGAAGCGCTGCACGATGGGCAATCGCTCCTCGCCGAGAAACATGTGCTCGGTGCGGCAGAGGCCGATCCCTTCGGCGCCGAACCGGCGCGCAACCTCGGCATCCTCCGGCTGGTCGGCGTTCGTACGCACGTTCAGCACCCGAAACTCGTCCGCCCAACCGAGGACGGTCTCGAAGACAGCGCTCATCTCGTCGGGTTTGATGAGCGGGACCGCACCGATCACGACCTCACCAGTGGTGCCGTTGATCGAGATCACGTCGCCCTCACGCACGGTGACGCCGCTCACCTGGAACACGCGGCCGGCGACGTCGATGTCGAGCTCGCTCGCGCCGCACACCGCGGGCTTGCCCCATCCACGCGCGACGAGCGCGGCGTGGCTCGCGAGCCCGCCGCGCGAGGTGAGGATGCCCTCGGCGGCGATCATCCCGTGGATGTCGTCGGGTGACGTCTCCGGGCGCACGAGGATCACGGCCTCGCCGGCCCCGTGTTTCGCCTCTGCGTCGTCGGGCGTGAAGTAGACCTTGCCGACCGCCGCGCCCGGCGAGGCGTTGAGGCCCTTCGTGACCGCGTCGTACTTCACCGCGGGGTCGAACTGCGGGTGCAGGAGCTGGTCGAGCTGCTCGGGCGCGACGCGCAGGACCGCCTCGCGCCGGTCGATGAGCCCCTCGGTCTCCATGTCGACGGCCATCTCGAGCGCCGCCGCCGCGGTGCGCTTCCCGACGCGCACCTGGAGCATGAACAGTCGGCCCTGCTCGACGGTGAACTCGATGTCACACATGTCGCGGTAGTGCTGTTCGAGGAGCTGCATCACGTCGAGGAGCTGCGCGTGCGGTTCGGGGAAGTCGTTCGCCATCGCGTCGAGCGACTCGGTGGCGCGGATGCCCGCGACGACGTCCTCCCCCTGCGCGTTCGCAAGGAAGTCGCCGTAGGGCCGCTTCTCCCCGGTGGCAGGGTCGCGGGTGAACGCGACTCCGGTGCCGGAGTCGTCACCCTTGTTTCCGAACACCATGGTCTGAACGTTCACGGCGGTGCCGAGGTCGTCGGGGATCTTCTCCATGCGGCGGTACACGCGCGCCCGGTCGCCGTTCCACGACCTGAAGACGGCTTCGATCGCGTGGCCGAGCTGCTCCTGCGGATCCTGCGGGAACTCGATGCCCACCTCGGCGAGCACGATCGCCTTGAAGCGGTCGACCAACTCCCGCAGCGCGTCGGCCGGCAGCTCGGGATCGGTGGCAACGCCGCGCGCCGCGCGCATCTCCTCGAGCGCCTGCTCGAACTTCTCGCCGTCGATGTCGAGCACGATCTTGCCGAACATCTGCACGAATCGGCGGTACGAGTCCCAAGCGAACCGCTCGTTCGCGGTCTGCTGTGCGAGCCCCCCGACGGACACGTCGTTCAGCCCGAGGTTGAGGACGGTGTCCATCATCCCGGGCATCGAGAACGCCGCGCCGGACCGCACCGACACGAGCAGCGGGTTCGCGGGGTCACCCAAGCGCTTGCCCATCTCCTGCTCGAGCGTCGTGCGCGCAACGGCTACCTCGTCCATCAGCCCCTCGGGGATCGTGTCGCCCGCGGCCATGTACGCCTTGCACGCGTCGGTGGTGATGGTGAAGCCAGGTGGCACGGGCAGACCGAGGTTGGTCATCTCGGCGAGGTTGGCGCCCTTTCCGCCGAGGAGATACTTCTGCTCCTTCGAGCCCGCCTCGAACGGGTGCACGTAACGCATCGGGTTCTCTCCTGGTTTCAACTCTTGGCTGGTCGAGCTATTGGTCGGCGACGACGATCGTCCGCGCGAGCTTGTCGTGGATCCCTTGCCCGTTCGGGTCTCGGTACCCCCACAGGACCATGCCGAGGCCGAGCAGCGGCCCGATGGTCGGGATGACGAGCGCGAGGAGGATCGGCAGGAAGAAGCGCGTGAACGAGCCGTACCAGCCGACCGGTGTGCCGTCGGCGCGCGCGACGCGGATCTTGCGCCCGCGCATGCCGAGCGTGCGGCCAGTGATCGCGGTCATGGGCACGAGGTACAACATCGAGGCGACGAGCACCACGACGCTCGCGACGTAGGTGGCGCCTCGAATGTCGTCGGACAGCTTGTCCGCCGTCTTCTGGAGCGCGTCCTGGTTGTGCGGCGTCTCGATGCCGCCTTCGTTCAGACCCTTCGCGGTCTTGTTGAATTCCTTGTTCGCGTCGTTGAGGTCCTTCTGCGCGGACTTCTCGTCGGACGCGGTCTTCGCATCCTTTTCGGACGCCCGGGCGTCATTTATGTCTCCCTGCGTGTCGTGGAGACTGTTGAGGTCCTTGATCTGGTCGACCTTGGTCGAATACTCGCTGTTGACCACGCCCGGCACCACGAGCAACGTGACCCAGTAGATGACGAGCACGATCGCAAAATCGAACAGGAGCGCCATGCCGCGCGCGCGGGATTCGGCGAACCGCATCCCGGGCGGGAGTTGGAGCGTGGGTTCGCGCGGCGGGCGCCGCGTCGGTGGCTGCTTACCGTTGCCGGGCGCCGGCTTCGCCTGCTTGGGTGGGGGCGGTGCCATGAGCCGGCGCCAGCCGGTGAGCTGCACCTCCGGGCGCTCGCTCGGTTCGAGCGCGCCGGCCGCGTCGCCATCCTCACCCTCGCCGTCGTCGCCCGACGCGTCGCCGTTCGCGGACGCGGCGTCGAGTGCCGCGTCGTAGCGCGTGCGCTGGAACGGGTCGGCGAGCACGTTCCACGCCGCCCGCACGCGCGCGACCTCCTCACGGTTGCGCTGGAGCTGCGCGTCGGTGACACCCTTGCTCTCGCGCGCCGCCTCGAGCTCCGAAATGCGTTCCTGATACGCGGCCTTCAACTCGTCACGGGACGCGCCCGGATCGACGCCCAACTCGTGGTAATAGGTCTCGTCGTCGCTCATAGCTATCCCAATCGGTCCTGCAGCTCGGCGAGGAGCTTGTCGATCGGGACACGATCCTGCGCCATCGTGTCGCGGTCGCGGATGGTCACGGCCTTGTCGTCGAGCGTGTCGAAATCGATCGTGACGCACAACGGGGTGCCGATTTCGTCCTGGCGACGGTACCGCCGGCCGATAGAACCCGCGGTATCGACGTCGATCATCAGGTGCAGACGGAGCATCGCGGCGATCTCGTCGGAGATCGGCACGAGCTTGTCGTTGCGTGACAGCGGCAGCACCGCGGCCTTGATCGGCGCGAGCCGCGGGTGGAAGCGCAAGACCGTGCGCGTGTCGGTGCCGCCCTTCTCGTTGGGGGCAACGTCTTCGTCGTACGCCGCGAGCAGGAACGCGAGCGTGGCGCGATCGGCGCCCGCGGCGGGCTCGACCACGTACGGCACGTACCGCCGGTCGCTCTCCTGGTCGTAGAAGCTCAGATCCTGCGCCGAGAACTTCGAGTGCTGCGTGAGGTCGAAATCGGTGCGCTGCGCGATCCCCTCCAGCTCGCCCCAACCCCACGGGTAGAGGAACTCCACGTCGGACGTGCCGATCGAGTAGTGCGACAGCTCGTCTTGGTCGTGTGGCCGGAGGCGCAGCTTGTGGTCGGGGATGCCGAGATCGGTGTACCAGCGGAAGCGCTCCTGGCACCAGTACTCGTACCACTGCGGACTGTCGTCGGGCGCCACGAAGTACTCCATCTCCATCTGTTCGAACTCACGCGTGCGGAAGATGAAGTTGCCCGGTGTGATCTCGTTGCGGAAGGACTTGCCGATCTGCGCGATGCCGAACGGCGGCTTCTTGCGCGTGGTGATCTGCACGTTCAGGAAGTTCACAAAGATGCCCTGCGCGGTCTCGGGCCGCAAGTAGGTGATGGCGCCGTCGTCCTCCACCGGACCCACGTGTGTCTTGAACATCAGGTGGAACTCGCGCGCTTCGGTGAACGAGCCCTTCGCGCCACAGTTGGGGCAAGCACCCGAATCTGGGAGCTGATCGGCACGAAAGCGCTCCTGGCAGTTCCGGCAGTCGACCAGAGGATCGCTGAACGTCTCGAGGTGCCCGCTGGCCTCCCAGACCTTGGGCGCCATGAGGATCGCGGCGTCAAGACCGACGACGTCGTCGCGGAGCTGCACCATGGAGCGCCACCACGCGTCCTTCACGTTGCGCTTGAGCAGCACGCCGAGCGGCCCGTAGTCCCACGTGGACCGGAAACCACCGTAGATCTCACTCGATTGGAAGACGAAGCCGCGACGCTTCGCGAGGTTGACGATGCGGTCCATCAGGTCGGCCTTGGCCATATGAGAAATCGATCGTAGTCGGGTGCCTTTTCGGCCCCGAACGAGTTCGCCTGTTGATGCGTCGCTCGCTGCGGCGCAGGGTACCTGCGCCCCAGACGCTCGCTCCTGGCGAGCGACCTGCGCTCCTTGCCTATGGCTCGCTCGCTGCTCGGCGGGATACCCGCCTCGCGGACGCTCGTTCGCTACAGCAGCGCGGCGCTCCGCAACCGGCGTTCGAGGTGGTGCTCGAGGGCGGCGAGGGCAAGGCGCTCCACGTCGACGGTGGTTGCGCTCGGCGGCTCGGCCAGCGCGTTCCGGAGCTCGCCGCCCAGGATCCGGCGGAGGAGGGCGAGCGACTCGGGCGGGAGCCGGCGGCCACCGAGGAGCCCGCACGACTCGCAGAGCACACCCCCTTCGAAGAGGTCGAACGCGAGGAATGGACCCGCCTCGTCGGCGCAGCGCGCGCACGCGTCGAGCATCGGGTGGAACCCCTCGAGCGAGAGCAGCTTCCAGAAGAACGCCGCGCTCACCAACGAGCTGGGTTCGGCCGCCAGTGTGCGGAGTGCTCCCACCAGCATCCGGTACAGCGCGGCGTTCGGCTCGCGGTCTTGCGCGACCTGGTCGGTGGCCTCCAGCATCGTTACCGCGTGGGTGAGGCATCCGTAGTGCTCGCGCAGGCCGCGGTTGGCGTCGATGGTCTCGACCTGCGTGACGACGTCGAGCTCACTTCGTCCCCGGTAGCACTGGAGCGCGATATGGCTGGTGGGCTCGAGCCGCGCGCCGAACCGGCTCCCCGGCTTGCGGACACCCTTGGCGACGGCACGGATCTTCCCGTGCCCTCGGGCCAGGAGGGTGACGATGCGGTCGGTCTCCCCCAGCTTGATGCTGCGCAGCACGACGCCCTGGTCCCGGTACAGCATGGTTACACGAGTGTAGTTTGCGAGTTGGTCAATCGTCGTCGATTGCGCCGAAGCGGCGGTCACGGCGCTGGAACTCCCCGATGGCGTCGAACAGGTGCTGACGCCGGAAGTCGGGGAACAGCACGTCGGTGAACACGAGCTCGGAGTACGCGGCCTCCCACATCAAGAAGTTGGACAGGCGATATTCCCCCGAAGTGCGCACGATGAGATCGGGGTCGGGCATATCTGGTGCGTACAGGTGCCGCTCGATCATCCGCTCGTCGATGCGCTTCGGATCGAGACGTCCGTCAGCGACGTCCTGCGCGATCGCGCGCATCGCGTCGGTAAGCTCCGCGCGGCCGCCGTAGTTGAACGCGAACGTCAGCGTCATCCGGCGGTTGCGGACAGTGAGCGCTTCGCTGTCTTCGATGTTCCGCACGACGCGCCGGGGCACACGACCGCCACGCCGGCCGATGAACCGGATACGCACGCCCCGCGAGTTCAGGTCGTCGCGCCGGCGGAGCAGCAGCTCCTCGTTGAAGCGCATGAGGAACCGGACCTCGTCGATCGGGCGCCGCCAGTTCTCGGTGGAGAACGCGTAGACCGTCAGCCACCGCACACCGATGTCGAGTGCGCCCTCCACCGTGTCGAAGAGCGCCTCTTCGGCCGCGGTGTGCCCCTCGGTGCGTTTGAGGCCCCGACGCTTCGCCCACCGGCCGTTTCCGTCCATCACGATGGCGACGTGCTGGGGGATCCGGCGGGAATCGAGACCGGCCGGGAAGTCGTCGGGCATCGCCGCAACCTACCTAAGCTCCGCCGCGCATGAGAGCGCCGACCGACCTGCCCGGGCGCTGGACCGCAGTGATCAATCCGGCAGCCGGGCGTGGCCGTGGACGCACACAACTCCCTCACATCTCGGACGCGCTCGCCGCCGTTGACGCCGACGTGCAGATCTACGTGTCGGCCGACATGACCGACGCGATCCGGCGAGCTCGCACCGCGTTCGACGACGGCCGCGGCGTGGTGGCGTGCGGCGGCGACGGCCTCGTGTGCGCCCTTGCCGGGCTCGCGGCCGACCACGGGGGAGTGCTCGCGATCGTGCCCGCGGGATCGGGGAACGACTTCGCCCGCCATCTCGACATTCCGCGCGACGACGCCGCGGCCGCGGCTGCATTGCTGCGAACCGGTCGCGTCGAGCACGTCGACCTCTGTCGCGCCGAGACCGCCGACGGCACGAGCGCATGGTCGACCACCGTGGCGAACGCGGGCTTCGACGCCGAAGCCAACCGCTGGGCGAACACGATCGACTGGGTGGGAGGCACGCCGCTCTACGTGCTCGCGACGCTCCGAACGCTCGCTTCCTACCGTCCGCAGCGCGTGCGCATCACCGTCGATGGCGACATCCTCGACAGCCGTGTCTGGCTGGTCGCGGTCGGCAACACACGAAGCTACGCGGGCGGCATGATCATCACGCCTGATGCCGCGCTCGACGACGGCCTGCTCGACGTGTGCGTGGTCGGCCGCGTGTCGCGCGGCGACTTCTTGCGCACGTTCCCCAAAGTGTTCGACGGAACCCACACGCGTCACCCCGGGGTCACGATGCGACGGGGGAAGCGCGTGACGATCGAGATGCCCGAGGCGGTGGGATCGGCCGAGCTCTGGGCGAGCGGCGAGCGCGTGGGACCGCTTCCCGCGCGCCTCGACGCCGTACCGGACGCGGTGCGTGTGGTCACGCGTCCGACGATCAGGTGATGGTGAGCGTGCCTTCCATGCCCTGCGCGCGGTGGCCGGGGATGTCGCAGTAGAAGGTGTACTTCCCTGGCTTCAGGTCGATCTTCTTCGAGGACGTCTGCCCGCTGCTGACCTCCATCTGGAAGCCCGGCACCTTCCCGTTGTCGAACACGAGGGTGTGCAGGCCTTCCACGCCGTCGAGCTCGAGCTCCACCACCTCCGATTTCGCGGTGGGCTTGTCGGGCTTGAAGTAGAAGTTCCCCGCCTCGATCTTCAAGGTGTCCTGCGCGGGGCCCGTGGGTTCCTTGTACGACTGCCCACCGCCGTCGCCGCCCCCGCCACAGGCCGCGAGGAGCAACACGCCGGCCGCGAAGCCAACGAGTGGCCGGAAACGGATCACGGGACGGTGAGCGTGGCTTCCATGCCCGCAGCGCGGTGCCCGGGGATGTCGCAGTAGAAGACGTACTGGCCCGGCTTCAGGTCGACGTCGCCCTTTTCCTTCCCGGACGTCGCGAGCTTGAATCCGGCGAGCTTCGGGTCGGTGAACACGAGGGTGTGGCCGGCCTCGCCGGTGTAGTTGATCGCGATCACGCCAGCCGTATCGACGGTGTACTCCTTGGCGTCGAACTTGGTGCCCGGCCCCGCGATCACGTCGAGCGTCGCGACCGGCGGGGTCGTCGGCTTCACGTAGCCGGTCGCTGCCCCCTCCTCGCCGCTCTCGAGACTCGGACCGAGCGTGAGGAGCCCGCCCGAGACGACGATCACGAGCACGAAGCCCATGATCATCGCGAGCGACGACGTGCGCAGCCGCGGGATCGCCGAGATGATCGCGGCACCCGCGAGGATCGCGACGGTGACGAGGGAACCGATGATCAGCGCCGAGGTGGAGTCGCCCGCCAGGAAGATCCGCGAGATGTTCAGCGCGTAGAGACCGACCGCCAGGATGCACAGCCACGGAAGCACCAGCGGCAGCAGCAACCGGTCCTTGATCGGGCCTTCGGGCTCGAGCGGTCCGGCGAGCTCCGGCTGATCGGCACCGGCATCCTCGACACCGGCATCCTCGACACCGGCATCCTCGGCACCGACATCCTTCGCATCGGCGTCGGTGATGGTGGCGTCGGTCATCTCCTCAATCCCATCTCGGTGAGCTCACGATCGAGCTCGGCAAGCCCATGCCGCGGGTTGTTCGCGCGGTCCTCCTCCGCCGCCCACCGGAAGAACACGACCGCGATGACCATCCACAGTAGAAGTCCTGCACCGATCTTCATGATCAGCCCGGCGAGCTGCTGGTCTTGGAGCGTCGACAGACCGAACAGGTGCGGCACGTGTTCGTAGAACTTGTAGAGCGGAGCCGTTCCGAACGTGAGGAACGACGCCGGCACGGTGGGCACCACCGACCATGCGAACAGGTAGAGCATCCGGAGCACGGGCTGGAGCCGCGGGATCTCGGGGAGCGGGCTCAGCACCGGCAGCCACACGATCAACGACGACACGAACAGCACCGCGTGGAGCGAGAAGTGCACGACCGCCGAGTTCAAGCTCTCGTTCACCATCCACGGCCAGTGCGTGACCACCAGGACTAGGTTGAACACGAGCAACGCGGGCACGAACCGGGCGAGCGTCCGGACCGCGCGCAGGAGTGCCGGCGGCTGGAGCACCCACCGCATCAGCCACGCGGGAGTGCCGAGCAGGAGCAGCGGCGCGGCGACCATCGCGAACGTCAGGTGCTGCACCATGTGGACGCTGTAGTTGTACCGCTCGGCGATGTCGTGGATCGGCCAGTCGGACGCGAGCCACACCGCGAAAACACCGAGCGACCAGCACACCACCTGGAACCGCGTAACGACCGGACGCGCCGGCGCGAGGCGCGGGCCGAGGCGAGTGACCGCGATGGCGTAGCCCGAGGCGAGCATGCCCACGATGAGCCACACGTCGGGATGAGCCGACCACGTCGGGAAGGCGACCGCGCCGGGCATCAGGCGCTTCCACTCACGCGATGCCGTGCAGCGTGGCGAGCACGATCAGGTACAGGAGGATCGCCGCAGCCGAACCCAGGATGAAGAAACGCCGGAACACCGGCTGGTCGGTGCGCAGGTGCATGTACCACGCGGCGACGAGGAAGAACTTCACGAACGCCATGCCGAGGAGCAGCACCACGATGAGACCGTCGGGGATCGTGCCCTCGGTGTAGGAAACCGCGATCTCGATCGCGGTGATCACCACGAGCACCACCGCGACCATCACGTACTGGATCGGCGTGGGGTGGGGTCGCAGCTCGCCCGGAAGCAGGCCCGGCGCCGACGTGGTCATCTCCGCGGGCAGGTGCTCCTCCGGCAGATGCTCCTGTGGCCGCTCGATGGCGCGCTCGACCTCGGGTTCCGTCGTGGCCACGATGCCCTCGCCGCTCTCTTCGGTCACGGCCCGCCTACTTCGGGATCAGGTAGATGACGGTGAAGATGACGATCCACACCACGTCGACGAAGTGCCAGTAGAGCCCCGCGACCTCGATCCGTTCGGAGTCGGCCTGCGTCATGCGGCCCTGCATCGCGAGGCCCCAGAGCGAGATCAGCCACACGATGCCAACGGTGACGTGCGCACCGTGGAGACCGGTGAGCACGTAGAAGCTCGACCCGAATGTGCTGGTGTCGAGGTTGAGCCCTTGCCGCGTGAACTCGGTGAACTCGAAGATCTGGCCCCCGATGAACGTCGCCCCGAACAGCGCGGTGGCCATGATCCAGATACGGAACCTGCGCATCTCGCCACGCTGGATCGACGACAGCGCGAGCACCATCGTGAGGCTGCTCATCAGCAGGATGAACGACGTGACCGACGTGAACGGGATGTTGAACACGTCGGCGGGCGTGGGGCCCTTCTGGTTCCCGCGGTCGCGGTAGAGCAGGAACGTGGAGATGAACGCGCCGAAGAACAGGCAGTCGGACGACAGGAACAGCCACATCCCGAGCTTCGGGTTGACGACACCGGTGTGGGTGTCGTGCGCCCCGTTGCCGTGGTCCGCGGCCGGCGGGACCGCCGGTAGCTCGCGCTCGGCCTGCTCGATGGCGGCCATCAGTGCTCCGTCCCCGGCTCGGTGCCCGGCTCCAGACCCCACGCGTAGACGCCGAACAGGATCAGCACCAGCCCCGGCACGAGGAACCACGGGTTGAGGAAGACCGCCGCGTAGCCGAGGAAGGGCAGGCCCGCCGCCACGACCAAGGGGTAGAAGGACGGCGACGGCATGTGGATGCCGTGCCCCGCGTGCGCGTCGTCGACGATCGCCACCTCGGCTTCGGCGTCGTCGACCGCGCCGCCTGCGGGGAGGTGAACGAGCCGGCCGTCGGCGTCCTCGGTGTACTTGCGGTGCCACCAGTCGTCACGCGCTTCGACACGTGGGACGTCGGCGAAGTTGTACTCGGGAGGGGGCGACGAGATCGACCACTCGAGCGACCGACCGTCCCACGGGTCGCTGGACGCAATCGGACCGCGGCGCGCGGTGTAGATCACGTTGACGAGGAACAACAGCGTCGCGAGCGCGATGACGAACGCGCCGATCGTCTCGAGCAGGTTGAGCATGTCCCACCCGTAGCCCGGCTCGTAGGTGTACGTGCGTCGCGGCATCCCGACGAGGCCGACGATGTGCATCGGGAAGAACGTGAGGTTGAACCCGATGAGCATCGCCCAGAAGGTGAGCTTTCCCATCCTCTCGTCGAGCATCCGCCCGAAGATCTTCGGCCACCAGTAGAAGAACCCCGAGAAGACGCCGAAGATCAGCCCACCGAACAGCACGTAATGGAAGTGCGCGACCACGAAGTAGGTGTCGGTCTGCTGCGTGTCGCTGGGCACGATCGAGTGCAGGACGCCCGAGAGACCGCCGAGGGTGAACATCGCGATGAAGCCGAGCGAGAACAGCATCGCGGTGGTGAGTTTCACCGCGCCGCCGTATACGGTGCCCAGCCAGTTGAAGATCTTCACGCCGGTGGGTATGGCGATCAGCATCGTGGACAGCCCGAACGCGGAGATCGCCACCGGGCCGAGACCGGTCGCGAACATGTGGTGCGCCCACACGCCCCACCCGAGGAAGCCGATGGCGATCCCGGAGAACACCACCACCGAGTAGCCGAACAGCGGCTTCCGCGAGTACACCGGCAGCACCTCGGACACGATGCCCATGCCCGGCAGGATCAGGATGTACACCTCGGGATGGCCGAACAGCCAGAAGAGATGCTGGTACAGCAAGGGGTCGCCACCCTGGGACGCCAGGAAGAACGTGGTGTCGAAGTTGCGGTCGAAGAACACCATGATCATCGCCGAGGTGACGATCGGCATCGCGAACAAGGTGAGGAACGCGACCACCAACATCATCCACGTGAACACGGGCATTCGCATGAGCGTCATGCCGGGTGCGCGCATGTTGAGGACCGTGACGATGAAGTTGATCGCGGCCGACGTGGAGCCGATGCCGAGGAGCACGATGCCGGCAACCCAGAAGTCGGGTCCGTGGCCCGGCAACGTTCCCGTGGAGAGTGGGCTGCTGGTGAGCGGCGCGTAGCCGAACCAGCCACCGTTCGGAGCACCCCCGAAGAGGAACCCCGAGTAGATGAACAGCCCTCCGAAGAGGACGACCCAGTAGCCGAACATGTTGAGGCGCGGGAAGGCCACGTCGCGCGCGCCGATCTGCAGCGGGATGAAGTAGTTGCCGAACGCGACCGCCAACGGCATACCCACGAGGAACACCATCGTGGTGCCGTGCATCGTGAACATCGTGTTGTACTGCGACGCGGTGAGCACTGTGCCGTTGGGGCCCGCGAGCTGGAGCCGGATCAGGAGCGCCTCGATCCCGCCCACAACGAAGAACGCGAGCGCGGTACCTCCGTACATGATCGCGATCTTCTTGTGGTCGACCGTGGTGAACCAGCTCGAGAAGCCGGTGGTCGACTTCGGGCGCCGAAGGATGAGCGGCCGAGGAGGTGCCAGCGGGGCGGTTTCGGTAAAGGTGCTCACTTCTGCTCCAACAGGAAGTCGGCGATCTGCTCGGCGTCGGCGCGCGACATCTTGGGCTGACCCAACGGGACGTTCTCGATGAACGACGGCATCCCGATACAGCCGTTCACGGGTGACGGCCGGCACTTGTCCGATTCGGTCTGCATCGGGATCATCGACGGCGCGTTCATGACCCAGTTCACGAGGTTCTTCTTGTTCAGCTCGTACGTTGCGCTCGCGAAGTAGTCACGGCTCGCGAGATGCGTGAGGTTCGGGCCGTACGAGGGCGCGGCGGCATTGTCGAAGCTGTGGCAGCTCGTGCACTGGTACTTGGTCGCGATCAGCTCCTGTGCCGGTCCGGCCGGTTTCTGGTCGGCGCCCTCTCCCGCGTAGAGGGGCTGCACCGGTCCCTGCTGCTGTTCGCTCACCCACTCCTCGAAATCAGACCGCGTCATTGCGATCACGCGGAACCGCATGTTGGCGTGCGAGAGCCCGCAGTACTCCTTGCACTGGCCGAGATAGGTCCCGGGTTTGTCGGCGTCCAACGTGAGCTCGTTCGTACGCCCGGGAACGACATCGACCGTACCGGCGAGCTCGGGGACCCAGAAGCTGTGGATCACGTTGCAGATGTTGTCCTCGCACGCCTTCAGCTCGAGGTGCACCTTGCGACCCGTGGGGATGACGAGCTCGTCGGCGGTGACGACCTTCGCGTCGGTGTACTCGAACTGCCACCACCACTGCTTGCCGACGACGGTGACCTGCAGCGCATCGGCGTCCGGTTGATCGGCGAGATCGAAGATGGTGCTGATCGTGGGCACCGCGATGACCGCCAAGAGGAGCGCGGGCACGATCGTCCAGCCGAGCTCGAGCCTCGTGTTCCCGTGGATCTGCTTCGGGTTGTCGTTGACACCTTCGCGGTAGCGGAACCTGATCGCGAAGTACACGGTCGCGACGATGATGAGGATGCCGACGACGATTGCGATGATCGCGATCGGCCAGAAGAGGTTGTTGATCGTCTTCGCGTCGTGGCCCTTGGGCTGGAGCGCGTTCTGACGGTTGTTCTTCACCTCGCTGCAGCCGGCGAGGACGAGCGACACGGCGACGGCCGTGGCCAGGAAGAGCCGGCGCGGTCTCCAGCTTCGTGGCGTCATATCCCCTTCCAGCGCCGCCCGCGTCCTGCGCGGCGTCGACTGATCCGAGCGCGTCGGCACTCTATCCAAGTGGACTTCGTCGTCAGCAACTAGGACGGCGTCCGCAGCCGTACATCTTCGGGACTTTGTGAACTAGTACCCGAGTCGGTCGAGGGCGTGGGCGCGCCGTTGCCAGTCGCGCTCGACGGCCACCCGGGTCTCGAGGTAGACGCGCGTCCCGAGCAGCGCCTCGAGCTCCTGGCGTGCACGCGTCCCGGCCTCCTTGAGCACCACCCCGCCGCGGCCGATCACGATCCCCTTCTGCGACTCCCGTTCGACGAGGATCCGGGCCCGGATCCGGAGGACGCCGTCGCCCGGCTCGTCCGGTTCGTCCACATCGTCGTCGGGCTCGATCTCCTCGGCCACGACGGTGATCGCATGGGGCAGCTCGTCGCGCGCGACCCGGAGGAGCTGTTCGCGGAGGAGCTCGGCGGCGAGGAACATCTCCGGCTGGTCACTGACGACACCCTCGGGGTAGTAGAGCGGTCCCTCGGGGAGCCGGTCCTCGAGCTCGCCGACGAGCGCGTCGACGCCGTTGCCGGTGCGGGCCGACAGCGGCACGTAGGCATCGAACTCACCCAGCTCACCGGTCGCGACCGCGAGATGCTCCGCCACCGCACGGCGATCGGCGAGGTCGATCTTGTTGACCACCAGCACCTTCGGCGTCTCGACCTGCTGCACGAGCTCGGCGATGAAGCGGTCGCCGCGCCCGATCGCGGCCGACGCCTCGACGAGCATGCACACCACGTCGACCTCCGCGAGTGTCGAACGTGCGCGCTCGTTCGTGCGTTCCCCGAGCAGCGTGCGCGGCTTGTGGATGCCCGGAGTGTCGAGCAGCACCATCTGGCTGTCGGCAGTGGTGCGCACGCCGCGGATCTGGCTGCGCGTGGTCTGCGGCCGGTCGGAGACGATCGCCACCTTGGTGCCGACGATCCGGTTGACGAGGGTCGACTTCCCGACGTTCGGCCGGCCGACGAGGGTCACGAAGCCGGAACGGAACGTGCCCGATCCGAAGATCATGGTGACGAAGCGCCCGCGACAGGATGGTCGCGCGCCTCGACGTCACCTTCCAGGTCGTCATCGATGCGAAGTCGCGTGATCAGGACCGACACGATGCGGCGGCCCTGCACGCGCTCGGTGCGGAGCTCGAGGTTCTGGAACCGCACCGTCTCGCCTTCGTCGGGAACGTGACCGAGGAGGTTGAACACGAGACCGCTGACCGTGTCCCACTCCGTGTCGGGAAGCTCCATGCCGAGCTCCTCGCTCACCTCGTCGATCGGAGTGCGGCCGGGCACGCGCAGTGCGCCGTCGGGCAGATGCTCGACCGCAGGTGTGTCGGGGTCGTACTCGTCGGCGATCTCGCCGACGATTTCTTCGAGCAGGTCTTCCAACGTGACCAGACCCGCGGTGCCCCCGTGCTCGTCGATCACGATCGCCATGTGGAATTTCTGCGTGCGCATCTCGCGCAAGAGTTCGGCGACGCGCTTCTGCTCAGGCACGAACACCGCAGGCCTGACTGCCTCGCGCACCGGCCGGTTCCCTTCACGCGCACGGGCGTGACGGACGAGGTCCTTGAGGTACACGAGGCCAACAACGTTGTCGGTGCCGCCCTCGCACGCCGGAAGCCGCGAGAAACCGCCTTCGATTGCGCATTCGATCGCCGCCTCGATCGTGTCGTCGACCTCGACGGCGACCATGTCGGGACGCGGGAGCATCACTTCGCGGACCAGGGTGTCGCCGAACTCGAAGATCGAGTGGATGAGCTGTCGCTCCTCCACCTCGATGACCTCCTCGTTGGCCGCGACATCGGCCATCGTGCGGATCTCTTCCTCGGTGACGAAGGGGCCTTGCTTCAGCCCTTTTCCGGGAAGCACCACGTTGGCGAAGCCGATCAGACCGCGCGACAACGCGCGCAGTGGCGCGAAGTTCGTGAGGAACCACAGCAGCGGCGTGACGCGCAGCGCGGCGGTTTCGGGGTTCTGGACGGCGTAGGTCTTGGGCGCGACCTCCGCGACGACGAAGAAGAGCACGACCTCGACGACCGTGCCCACGAGCACCGCGATCGCACCGAGCTGCTCGAGGAGCACACCCACGAGCGTGGCGGCGGTGAACTGGCAGACGAGGACGCCGAGGAGCACCGAGTTCAAGGTGCGCGCCGGATCCTCGAGCATCTTGGCGAGCCGTGCCGCGTGCTTGCGGCCCTCGTCCTCCAGTGCCAGTGCGCGGATCCGGTTGACCTTGGTGAAGGCGGTCTCGGCCAACGCGAGTACCGACGAGGCCAGGAAGAGCACGACGATGGTGCCCAGGACTCCCCAGTCGGCGCCGCTCACCTAATGCCCGCCCTCGGTCGCTTCGCTCTCGGATTGTCGGAAGCGTTCCAGCAGCTCGCGTTCTCGGCGTCGCATCGTGTGCGCCTCACGCTCCTCGGCGTGGTCGTAGTTCAGCAGATGCAGGATCCCGTGGACGACCAACAGCGCGAGCTCGTCGTCGACCGAGGCGTCGTGCTCCGGCGCCTGGCGAGCGGCGACCCTCGGGCAGATCACCACATCGCCCAGCACGATGGGAGGGTCCTCGTCGGGCTCCGCGGGCGCTCCCGGCCCACGGCCGCCTTCGTCGGGCCGGCGACCGCCGGGCACGAGGTCGTCGTCGATCGGGAACGCGAGCACGTCGGTGGCCCCAGGACCGTCGAGAAAGCGCCGGTTCAGGTCGGTGATCGAGTCCTCCTCGACGAAGATCAGCGACACCTCGGCGTCGTCGGGGATTCGCTCCTCCGCGAGTGCCAGCTGGGCGAGCCGCACCCAGCGGGGCAGATCCAACGCGACGCTCGACTGCTCATCGGACACGAAGACGGACACGACCTACCCGGGTGCAGGTTCGTTGCGTTCGTAGGCGTTCACGATGTCCTGCACGATGCGGTGACGGACGACGTCGTGCGCATCGAGCTCGACGAACTCGAGGTCGTCGATACCTTTGAGAATCGGGCGCACCGCAAGGAGCCCCGACCGCCCGCGGCCTTCCGCCAGATCGATCTGCGTCACGTCACCGGTCACGACGATCTTCGAGCCGAACCCAAGACGAGTGAGGAACATCTTCATCTGCTCCGGCGTGGTGTTCTGTGCCTCGTCGAGGATGATGAACGAGTCGTTCAGCGTCCGACCACGCATGAACGCGAGCGGCGCGACCTCGATCGTGCCGCGCTCCATCAATCGGGTCACCACTTCCGGCTCGAGCATGTCGTAGAGCGCGTCGTAGAGCGGGCGCAGGTACGGATCGACTTTGGCGAGGATGTCGCCCGGCAGGAAGCCGAGTCGCTCCCCCGCTTCGACGGCGGGCCGCGTGAGGATGATCCGGTGGGTCTCTTTCGCCTGGAGTGCCTGCACCGCGAGCGCGACCGCGAGGTAGCTCTTGCCGGTACCGGCCGGACCGATCGCGAACGTCACCGTGTGCGAGCGCACCGCGTCGACGTAACGCTTCTGACCTGCGGTCTTCGGGCGCACCGGCTTGCGACCGCGTAGCACCTCGGTGGTGAGCACCTCCGTGGGTCGCTGGTCGCGCTTCAACATCTCGATGGTGCGACCCACTCCCTCACGGTCGAGTACGTGACCCAACTCGAGGAGCGCAACCATCTCTTCGAAGAGACGGCCGACCCGTTCGGCTTCGACCTCGTCGCCGCGGATCGTGATCTCGTTACCTCGTACATGGATCGTCACGGGAAACGCGTCTTCGATGATGCGCAGCAACTCGTCGCGTTGACCGAGCAACCCGACCATCAGGTGATTGCCCGGGACGAGGATCTTGACTTGGGTGGGCGACGGTGTTGGCACGTCAGACGCGAGCGTAGTCGTGCAATGTCCCTCTAATTCGAGGAAGCGCGCAGGCCGAGCGCCTCGAGGCGTCCGCCCAGTTCCTCGGGGCTCCGGCCCATCACGGCTGCGAGCACGCGCAAATCGTCGTGACGAATCGTGAGCATCTGTCCGTTGAAGTCCTGACGCTGCAACTGGATCGTGGCTGCGTACCGTGCGATTACCGCCGCGTCGTCGTCGTCGAGCTCGTGCAGACGTACGAGATCGATGGTGAAGCTCTCACCGGAGACCGCCGTGGGATCGGTGAGATCGATGTCGACGTCGTGTGAGCTGCGCGGGAGCAGTTGATCTGCAGGGACGCGGTACAACTCTGCGAGACGCAGCAAGCGCGGCACGGAAATCGCGCGCTCACCACGCTCGTAGGCGCCCAAGACCGATGCCTTGAACTCCTGATTCGAGCGTGCCTCCACGTCGTGGAGCGACAGACCCTTTTGTCGGCGAATCGCTCGCAAGCGCTCGCCGACGTACCGTTCGTCCATGTTCCCCTCGCCCCCGGATTTCTACGCGCGCAGAGTATCAGCCGTTTCGCCATTCCACCACTCTTCGCGGTCGGTGTGGGGGATATCTCCACACGTGAGGTATCGCGGTCTACGTCAGGTGAGACCTGCGCCACGCGAGCGCGGCCGCGGCCGCGATCACCGCGGTTTCGGCCCGAAGCACGAAGCGTCCCACCGCGAGGCGCGGCACGCCCGCGAAGAGCTCGAGCTCGGATTCGTCGAGCCCGCCTTCGGGGCCGACCACCACGAGCCACTCCCCTCCGGGGGGCTCAGGGAGCACGTCGGCAGGCACACCGTCGCGATCGGCGACGACCAGTCCGGTCCGGCCCGCCAGCTCCGCAAGGGGAACCGGGCCGTCGATCACGGGGAGCCGCGCGCGCCGGCACTGCGCGCCTGCCTCGCGCGCGATCCGATGCAAGCGATCCATCGCGGTGTGCTCGCGGTCGGCGTCCCATCGAACGACCGACCGCGCCGCCTGCACGAGGACGATCGTGTCGGCACCCAACTCCGTGAGCTTCTGCACCACGCGCTCGGGCCGTTCGCCCTTCGTCAGCGCGCAGGCGACGGTGAGACGCGGCACGAGCGGGACCTCGTGCGCGAAGTCGGAGGTTGCATGGAGCGAGACGATTCCTCCCTCGACCGCATCGACGGCGTACGCGCGCCATCGCCCGTAGCCGTCGGCCGCAGTGACAACCTCGCCCGCTCGCAGCCGGCGGACGCGTACGAGATGGTGACCGTCGTCGCCAACGACTTGGATCGTGTCGTCGAGGCGCTCGACGTAGACGTGGGCCGTGGCCGCCACGTCGGCGGGGCCCAGGGCATGCATCTCAGGCGCTACTGAAAGGCGGAGCGCAGCCGGGAGAAGACGCCCTTGTCCTGGGGTGCCGCGACTTCCTCGTTGCGGATCGCGGCAAGGGATCGCAGCAACTCGTCTTCCTCGGCGGACACCCGACCCGGCACATCGACGTCGACGCGCACGAGCAGGTCGCCGCGACCGCGACCACGAAGCGCGTGCACACCGCGTCCCTTCAGCCGGAAGACGTGACCGGGTTGCGTGCCCGGCGGAACGATGAGCTCCTCGGGTCCCTCGAGCGTCTCGATGTCGAGACGTGAGCCGAGCGCCGCCTGCGTGAACGCGATGCGACGGACGTGGAGCAGGTCGTCACCATGGCGCTCGAACCGCGGGTCGGCGGCAACCCGCACGGTGACGTAGAGGTCGCCGGCCACCCCGCCGCGCGGCGCGGCCGGGCCCCGTCCGGAGAGGCGGAGCCGCTGGCCGTCGTCGACACCCGCGGGCACCTCGACATCGATCGACCGCGACGCGCGCACGCGGCCATCACCTCGACAGTCGCGACACGGAGTGGGGATACGGCTGCCCGTCGCACTGCACGCGACGCACGGTGCCGCGGTGACGATCTGGCCAAGGATGGAACGTCGGACTTCGCGCACTTCGCCCGTGCCACCGCACACGTCGCAGCGCGCGGGATGCGTGCCCGGTTCGCAACCGGAGCCCTCGCATCGCGTACACGCAACCGGAAGCCGCACGTCGAGGGTAGCCGTGGCGCCGAACGCAGCCTGTGCAAGCTCGAGATGGACAACGGCCTCGGCGTCGGGCGCGCGGGGCGGTCCCGCCTGCCCGCGCCCGCCGAAGGGATCACCCCCGAAGAACGCGTCGAAGAGATTGCCGAACCCGAAGGGATCGCCGCCCGACTGCCCACTTGCCGTCGCGCGCGCGCCGTCTTCGCCAAAGACGTCGTAGCGACGCCGGCGCTCGGGGTCGCGCAGCGTCTCGTACGCGAGGCTGAACTCCTTGAAGCGTGCCTCGGCATCGGGGTCGTCGGGATTGTTGTCGGGGTGGTAGCGCCGCGCGAGCGCGCGGTACGCGCGCTTGATCTCGTCGTCGGTCGCGGTACGCGAGATCCCGAGCACCTCGTAGTAATCACTCACGACAAGGCCCGACCGAGTTGCTGTGAGATGGCCTCGACCGCGGCGAGCGCCTGGCGGTAGTCCATGCGGGTCGGACCGAGCACACCGACCGTGCCGGCGACCTCGCCGTCGACGCGGTACGGCGCAACGACGATCGAGCAGTCGCGCAGATCGTCGAGCTGGTTCTCGGAGCCGATCGACACCGTGGGGCCCTGCGCGAGCAGCTCCTGGACGAGCGCGACCAGTTCCACCTGATGCTCGAGCAGCTCCAGGAGCCGCGCCGCGGTGGTGGACGTGGGAAACGCTTCGTGCTC
>JBBDHW010000057.1:39511-69677 GCA_040880805.1 Acidimicrobiia bacterium
ACGAAAACTCTTGTTCCGTGGATTCCGGCGGCGCAGCGAGGCGACTCGCGCCGCCGACGTAGAGCGGATCGACGGCCTCGTGGTCGCCGCGCGCTGCGAGCGCGTTGCGCGCCTCGACCGCGAGGGTGTCGACGACCGCGTTGCCGGTGAGCGCGACATCCGGGAGACTCGACCACCGCGCGTCGATGAACTGAGTATCGAGCGCGAGACCCGCGGCGGCCAGGGTGGCGTCGTCGGCGTCGTCGGCAAGATGCAGCACGCATTTCTCGACGTTGCCGTTCGAGAGGATCGCGAGCGCGAGCACGAGCGACGGCTGGAGGCTCACGAGCTGCACGCTGCGGACGGTGGCGACCTCGGCGTGTGAGTGGGGACCGACCACGACCGCGGTGTGCGAGCTGACGCGTGCGAGAAGCTGGCTCGTCTCGTGCAGCAGGTCGTCGAGCACCTGGTTGGCCGACGTGAAGAGCGTGAAGAAATCGGCGACCGCGCGTCGCTGCGGCGCCGGCAACGCTCCCTGCCGGGTGAAGTGATCGACGAAGTAGCGGTAACCAAGGTCGGTGGGAATGCGCCCCGCCGAAGTGTGCGGCGCCACGATGTAGCCGTCGCGCTCGAGGACCGTCATCTCGTTGCGGACCGTCGCGCTCGACACGTTCATGCCGGACGACCGCGCCACGGTCTGCGACCCCACCGGCTGGGCGGTGGCGACGTGCTCCTCCACGATTGCCCGGAGGACGGCTGCCTTGCGCTCGTCGAGATCCATTGGCACTCGATCCTACCGAGTGCCAGCGGGCGCGCCCGCCCGATCGCCGAGCGACGCGTCGAGCGAAGCAAGGAGGCGCGCCGTGACCTCGTTGGCGAGCAGCCGTCCCCGCCGGGTGAGCGTGGCACCCTCACCGCGCACCTCCAGCAGACCGGCGCCGGCGAGCTCGTCGATGCACGCGTCCACTGGAGGAAGGCCCACAGGAGAACGTTCGGCGCTCGCGCGCTCGAGCTTGATCCCGTCCCTGGTCCGGAGCCCGAGCGTGAGCCGTTCTCCTTCACGGGTACCGGGGTCGAGCCGTTCGTGACCCACTTCGGGCAGGTTGCCTGCGGCGATGGCCGTCAGATATCGATCGGGCGTGCGCACGTTCCACCAGCGGCAAGCCCATCCCTCGGCCTCCAACGTGTGGCCGTGCGCAGCGCAGCCGATGCCCACGTACTCGCCCTGGGACCAATAGAGGAGGTTGTGGCGGCACTCGTGGCCGGGGCGCGCCCAGTTCGAGATCTCGTACCACTGGAGGCCCGCCGCGTGGAGCCGGTCGTCGGCAAGCTCGTACTTCACGGCCTGGTCGTCGTCGTCGGGTGCGACGCGATCCCCGGCCGCAACGGCTCGGCCGAGCGGCGTGCCCGGTTCCACCGTGAGCGCGTACGCACTCACGTGCGACGGTCCGAGCGCGAGCGCGCCGTCGAGCGTGGCCTTCCAGTCGTCGACGGACTCACCCGGCGTTCCATAGATCAGGTCCAGGTTGATGTTGGTGAACCCGGACGCGCGCGCCCACTCCACCGTGCGCGTCACGTTCGCAGGATCGTGGGTACGACCGAGGAGAGCGAGCACGTGCGTGCGCATCGATTGCACGCCGAGCGACAACCGATTCACACCCGCGGCGGCGTAGGCGTCGAGTTTCGCACGGTCGACCGAGTCGGGATTGCACTCGACCGTGACCTCTGCGCCGGGTGCACGCGGGATGGCGTCGAGGATCCGGACGAGCTGGGCCGCCTCGACGAGCGACGGGGTGCCACCACCGAAAAACACACTGGTGGCGGGCGCGAGCGCACGCCGCTCCACGTCGCGCACGCACGCGTCGACGTACCCACCGATCAGGTGCCCGCGATCGGTCCACGTCGCGAAGTCGCAGTAATCGCAGCGGGACGCGCAGAACGGCACGTGCACGTACACACCGAACCGGGCAATGCTCACGGACACGATTGTCGCACGTAGGCGTCAATCCTCCGCGAGCAGGCCGTAGAGCTGCTTGCGAGCGTCGCGCACAATTCCGACCGCGCGCTCGACCAGCTCCGGCCGGCCCGATGCCCCGATCTGGCGAACCGCCATGTGGAGCTGCCGGGTGTTGTCGCGCAGCTGACCGAAATTCGAGTCGGCGCGGTTCCCCAGCTCCCAAGGGGTTCCGCCCGCCTCCTCGATCCGCCGCTGCGTCTCTTCACGGCCGGCGTCGGTGAGCTCGTACACCCGCTTCCCGTCACGCTCGACCGCGCGGGCAAGGCTCTCGTCGGCGAGCAGCTGGAGCATCGGGTACACCGCGCCCGGGCTCGGTCGCCACGAGCCGTCCGTCGTGTCCTCGAGGCGCTGGATCACGTCGTACCCGTGGCCCGGGCCCTCGCTGAGCACCGCGAGCACCGCGGTGCGGATGTCACCCCGCCTCATGCGGCCTCGGCTCCGCCCGGGGTGACCTCGTCCGTGCGCGATCGCCCGTCGTCTCCTCCCACCTTCCATCTCTTGCATGACGGTCCTTCTCCTGTTCACCAGCTCGATCCATTTTTCCGGACGATCACGATATATCATGATCGCACGCTGTGCAAGTCGACCGCTCGCATACATTCCGGCGGTGGACGTACCCACGGTCTCGCTGATCGGCGTGCCCGGCGTACCGATGGTGCAGCCCGGCGACGACCTCCCTTCACTCGTTGTCGACGCCTTCTCGCGGGCGGGCCTGGCGCCGGAGACCGGCGACGTCGTCGTGGTGACGAGCAAGATCATCTCGAAGGCCGAGGGCCGCATGGTCGACCTCCGAACGGTCGAGCCCTCGGCGCGCGCTCGGGAGCTCGCGGAGCTCACGGACAAAGATCCCCGGCTGGTGGAGCTCGTGCTCCAAGAGTCCACGGAAGTCGTGCGAGCGGTCCCGAACACGCTGCTCGTACGTCACCGCCTCGGCTTCATGTCGGCCAACGCAGCCATCGACCGTTCGAACGCGGACGGAAGCGAGCACACCGCGTTGCTGATGCCATTGGACCCCGACGCGTCGGCCGCGAGCATGAAGGCCGCGCTCGACGACGCGTTCGGTGGACCGATCGGCGTCGTGATCACCGACACCCACGGGCGCCCCTTCCGCCGCGGCAACATCGGGGTCGCGGTCGGCGTCGCCGGGTTCGAAGGAGTCGTCGACATGATCGGCCAGCACGACCTGTTCGGTCGCGAACTCAAAGCGACGGTGATCGCGATCGCCGACGAGCTCGCCGCGGCCGCCGCCCTGGTGTCGGGCGAGACGTCCGAGGGACTGCCGATCGTGCTCGTCCGCGGCGTGACGCTCCGAATCGCGGAGGGCGGTTCCGAGGACCTGCTCTTCCCGGCAGATCGCGACTTGTTCCGCTAGTCCGCTCGTTCTCTAGACGGGCAGCTCGTCGCCCATTCGCGCGAAAACGTCGAGCATGGTCCCGCCGAGGAACGCGGCGCGTGTATCCGGGTCGAGCGCGTCGAGTGCGTCGCCGTACACCGCCATCGGCTCGGCGTTGCCCTCGTTGTGCGGGAAGTCCGACGAGAACACGAGCATGTCGGGGATCTCGTGGATCACGCGCATGCCGTCGTCGTGGAGACCCGGTAACGGGCTCCCCTTCAGGTGCGCGCGGAGCATCTCGCCGGGTGACAGCTCGTGCGTCCATTCACCGAGCGCACCGTTCGCGTCCCCGAGCATCTCGATGCGCGACAGGAACCACGGCAACCAACTCGCCCAAAGCTCCGAGAGGACCACCGTGAGGTTCGGGTTCCGTGCCAGCGTGCCCCCGAACACCAGCGCGGCGAGGAACGTCTGCGCCGACTGCGTGCGCTGGCTGTTCGCAAACCGCAGGAAACCACCCGCGCCGGCGCCGCTCGGCTCGTCCCAGCCCGCGTCGGCCCATCCGCCGGCGAAGTTCGCAGGTGTGTTGCCGATGTGCAGCAACGCGACCATGCCGAGATCGGTGGACGTACGCCAGAAACGATCGACGGCGGGGTGCGCGGGCGATCGGCCCTCGAACGGCGCCGCCCAGACGAAGTAGGCGCGACTCCCGAGCGCACGCATCCGCTCGAGCTCCGTGATCGACCAGTCGAGGTCGTTGAAGTCGAGGATGGTGACCGGCGACATCCGGGACGGGTACGCAGAGAGCTGGTCGGCGAGGTAGTCGTTGCACAGCACGATTGCACGGTGACGGTCGACCGGATCCTCGAAGAACTGATGGCAACTGGCAACAGATCCCGAGTACGCGCCCCCCGGGTTCACCAGCGCGAAGTCGATACCGACGCGGTCCATCCATTCGACGCGCTCGTCCGCATCGGCCGCGCCGGGCTGCACGGGCTGGCTCGCGATCAGCTCGTCGATCTGCTGCGGCGATGAGCCCATGTACGGCGCGAACTGCGGCAAGAGTGACTCCGGCGCGGGACGTCGTTCGACTGGCAGCGCGTCGTAGAGGTCACCGGCGAGGTTCGCGATGATCACATCGACCTGGCTCGGGA
Source organism: Acidimicrobiia bacterium (assembly GCA_040880805.1). Taxonomy (NCBI): domain Bacteria; kingdom Bacillati; phylum Actinomycetota; class Acidimicrobiia; species Acidimicrobiia bacterium. The sequence goes on from JBBDHW010000057.1 coordinate 43,995, forward strand.
GCTTGTCACGCAGCTCCTCGAGCGGATGCTCGCCGGGCGCGAAGCCCCTCGGCTCGAAATGACTGTCGACGTCGACGACGCGCATGGTGCTACCCCTTTCGCCAGTTCTCCAGGAACCAGCTACTCGACCACTCCTTGGTGAGCCCGACTCCGGTGATGACCTCCGCGCCGATGGCGCGACACGCCTCCAACTCGGGAATCGTGGTGGCGTCGACACGGTCGCCGCCCTTGGTGAACACGTCGGGGCGGATCGCTACGAGCGCTTGTGACACGGTCGGGTCGCCGGGCGCGTCGAACGGCACGACGTAGTCGACTCCGCGGATGCCGCTCACGATCAGGCAGCGAGTGCGGCAGTCTTGGAACGGCTTCCCCTTCTTCTCGGTGAGGAAGCTGTCGCCGTTCACGATCACCACGAGCACGTCACCGAAGCCTGCGCTCTCGATGATGCAACTGATGTGCCCCGGATGAATGGGGTCGAAGCCGCCGCTCGTCGCGACGACCTTGCCGAGAGTTGGGCGCAACCTCGCAAACTCGTCGAGCTCCACGATCGGCGCGCCGAGACCCTCCATGCCGAAAGGCTAATCAGAAGTCATCGTCATAGCGCTGTGTCGGCCCGAACCGACGACGCAGGTCGGCGTTGACATCGCGCGGCAGCGGCCGTGGGGCTGGCGCGGGACTCGTTCCCGAAAGGTCAGGCTCTGGCGGCAATGGTCGCGGCGAACCTTCGTACGCGGAATGCGCGAACGACAGCGCGTCGTCGAGCATGTTCGAGAACCCGATCGCCTGCTTCACGACCTCGTCTGGGTACCGCGCGAGCCTCGCCACCTCCCGACGCTTCAGAAACCGATCCCGCGACGCCGGCGACAGCTCGCCATACCGCTTCATCCAACACCGCAGGATCTGAAGCTTCGTCATGACGAAGGCCAGGTGTGTTGGCGGCCGGGACACGATCGCCGGTCGCGAACAGTGGCACCCGCAGACCGAGACCCGGCTCGGAGAGCCCGCTCTCGACGAAGGAGAGGGCGGCAGGGGCTCGGTCTGATCAAGGGTGCCGTTCGCGACCGTCGCGGTCGTGACACGGGTGCCGGCCGACGTGAGGAGAACACGGCAGCGTCACTCGTCGAGCGTGAGAGCCGCGACGAACGCTTCCTGGGGAACTTCCACGCGCCCGATCTGCTTCATGCGCTTCTTCCCCTCCTTCTGCCGCTCGAGCAGCTTGCGCTTGCGGGTGATGTCGCCGCCGTAGCACTTGGCGATGACGTCTTTCCGCTTCGCCTTTACCGTCTCGCGGGCGATGATGCGCCCGCCGATCGCGGCCTGGATCGGAACGTCGAAGAGCTGGCGCGGGATGAGCTCGCGCAGCTTCTCGGTGATCCGTCGGCCGTACTCGTAGGCCTTGTCGCGGTGCATGATGGTCGAGAACGCGTCGACCGGCACATTGTTGAGCAGCACGTCGACCTTGACGAGCTTCGACGGCTGGTAGCCCGCCGGCTCGTAGTCGAGGCTCGCGTACCCACGCGTGCGCGATTTCAGCTGGTCGAAGAAATCCATGACGATCTCACCGAGCGGCATCGAGTACACGAGCTCGACTCGCTCCTCCGACAGGTACTCCATCTTCTGCATCTCGCCGCGCTTCTGCTGGCTCAGCTCCATCACTGCACCGATGTACTCGGTGGGCGTGAGCACCGTGACCGTCACGTACGGCTCTTGGATCCCCGCGACCTTGTTGGAGTCCGGCATCGCCGACGGGTTGTCGACCACTTCCACGCCGCCCTCGACCAGGTCCACGCGGTACTCCACGTTCGGCGCGGTGGCAACGAGCGAGAGGTCGTACTCACGCTCGAGCCGCTCGCGCACGATCTCCATGTGCAGCAACCCGAGGAACCCGCACCGGAACCCGAAGCCCAGTGCGCCCGACGTTTCCGGCTCGTACGTGAACGACGAGTCGTTCAGCCGCAGCTTTTCCAGCGCTTCACGCAGTTCCGTGTACTCGTCGCCGTCGACGGGATAGAGGCCGCAGAACACCATCGACTTCGGGTCGCGGTAGCCCTCGAGCGCGGCTGCCGGACGCGCCGCCGTCGTGACCGTCTCACCCACGCGCGCCCCGCCGACGTCCTTGATCCCCGCGATGAGATAGCCGACCTCGCCGGGTCCGAGACTGGCGACCGGTGTGGGCACCGGCTTGCGCACGCCGATCTCCTCCGCGTCATGTGTCGCGTTCGCCTGGACGAAGCGCAGCCGTGCGCCGCTGACGAGCGTGCCGTCGAACACGCGCACCGCACTCACGACGCCGCGGTACGGGTCGTAGTACGAGTCGAACAAGAGCGCCTGCAGCGGCGCGTCCGGATCGCCGCTCGGGGGCGGGACGTGCGCGACAACGGCGTCGAGCAGTTCGGGAACGCCCTCACCGGTCTTCGCGGAGATGCGCAGCACCTCGCTCGCCGGGATACCCAACACCCGCTCGATCTCGCCGGCGACGCGGTCGGGATCGGCGGCCGGAAGGTCGATCTTGTTGACGGCCGCGACGATCGCGAGGTCGTGCTCGAGCGCGAGATAGCAGTTGGCGAGCGTCTGCGCCTCGATGCCCTGCGACGCGTCGACCAGGAGCAGCGCGCCTTCGCACGCGGCGAGGCTACGCGAGACCTCGTAGCCGAAGTCGACGTGCCCGGGCGTGTCGATGAGATGGAGCACGTGGTCTTTCCAGGTGAGACGCACGTTCTGAGCCTTGATCGTGATGCCGCGTTCTCGCTCGAGGTCCATTGTGTCGAGGTACTGGGCCCGCATGTCACGCGGATCGACCGCGCCGGTGAGCTCGAGGATGCGGTCGGCAAGCGTGGACTTACCGTGGTCGACGTGCGCCACGATCGCGAAGGCGCGGAAGCGTTCGATCGGCGGCACCCGCCCATTCTCGCCGGTGTGCGGCGAGTCGACGAACCGCTTCGCCTGCTAGCCTGATTCGGTCCCACCGCACGTCTGCGGAGTCACCGCACGCCCCAGTTTGGAATCAGGTCAGGAACCACGTGGCGAACATCAAGAGTCAGGTCAAGCGGAACCGCTCGAACGAGCGCCGGCGGCAACGGAATCAGGCCGTGCGCACCGAGTTGAAGACCCGCGTGAAGCACGCCCGTGATGCCGTCGACGCCGGCTCCGAGGACACGCCCGAAGCGGTGCGCCTGGCCCAGAAGCGTCTCGGCATGGCCGCGGCAAAGGGCCGGATCCACAAGAACTCGGCCGCCCGCCGCACCTCGCGCATCATGAAGCGCGCCAACGCCGCCGCCGCCGAGTAGCGAGTCCTCAGCGCCGCCGGGCTCCCCTTGCGCTGGCCCGTGAGAGACGGGCGAGCCTCACCACCAACACCTCCACGACCGCGTCGGACGGGATGGCGCGCGCGCCTTTGAGGTCGAGGTCGGCCTGGTAGAGGGCATCGAACGCTTGACGGATGCCGTCGGTGCCGAGCGTGCGCGCGGCGTCGAGCGCCTTGCGTGCCGGGAACTCCTTGACTCGACCGCCGAGAGCCGTGACCGCGTCCGCAGACGTCTGCACCGACGAGTCGTCCAGACGGAGCAGGCGCCGGTAGTAGCCGAGAAGTGTGGCGAGCACCTGGAGCGGGTGCATCGGTTTCGCGTCGCGAGCGTTCGGCGCGTTGAGCAACCGGTGCAGCACCTCGAGCGCGCGCGCCGAATCACCGGCTTCGATCGCGTTCGTGAGCTGGTACGACGGAACCGAACCCGCCTCGCCCAAGTACGGGGCGACGTCGCCGGCTTCCAGCGTCGCGCCGTCGCCGTACGCGGCGCCCAGGACCTCCACGAGCGATCCGACCCTCCCCGCCTCCTCGCCGAGGTGCGCGGTGACCAGGTTCACCGCGTCGGGCCGGAACTTCAGGTTGGCGGCCTTGGCCGCGTCGGCGAGCACGTCGCTCGTCTTCTCGCTCTCGGGCGCGCGCTCGCCGGCACCCACCTCCTTCAGCTTCTTCGTCAATGCGGCGGGAAGCGTTCCCCCGCCGCTGACGAACACGAGGACGGTCGTTTCGAGCGGCGCATCAAGAGACGACTCCAGCATCCGCACGTGCTCGGTGAGCAGCGCGCCGACGTCACGCACCACGATCACCCGTCGAGCACTCATGAACGGGGGGCTCGATGCCGCGTTGTGCACCTCCGCAACCGCGGCCGTTCGCGCGTCGTCGTCGTCATCGCCGGGACCAGCCGGCATGGTGAATTCCTCGAGCGCGAGCGTGCGGTCGTCGTTGCCGAGGAGTTCTTCGACGAGTTCACCGACGACACGGTCGCGCAGCAGCGGATCGATCCCCTTCACGAGGTACACGAGCTGCGTCATAGTGCGTCGGCCTCCAAGATCGCTTCGATCATCCGGCACACCTGAACGCTCCCCAAGACGTCGTGCACCCGCACGATGCGACAGCCGTGGGCAACGCCGTACGCGACCGCCGCGAGCGACGCCGCACGGCGTTCACCGATGTCGAGCTCGAGCAGCTCGCCGAGGAACCGCTTGTTCGATGCCGACAGCAGCAAGGCGTACCCGTGCGACGCGAGTGCGTCGCTCTCGCGCAACAACACGGCACTCTGGGCAGGCGTCTTGCCAAGGTCGAGCCCGGCGTCGAGCGCGATCTGCTCAGGTGCGAGGCCCGCGGCCTCGGCCTGCGCCGCGCGCTCGAGCAGGAATGCGGTGACGTCGCGCATGAGGTCGTCGTAGTGCGGTTCGGGATCGGCCACACGGGGCTCCAGCCGGATGTGGGTTGCCACGACCGACGCGCCGTGCTTCGTCGCGACGCGAAGATAGTCGGGGTCACCGAAGCCGCTGATGTCGTTGCCGACCACCGCGCCCGCAGTACAGGCCGCATCGAGCACCGCCGCGCGCCAGGTGTCGCACGAGATCGCGATGTCGAAGCGGTCGTGCAAGGCCTCGATCGGTTCGATGACTCGATCGAGCTCCTCCTCCTCGGTGATCTCGGGTCCGGGACCCGCCTTCACGCCGCCCACGTCGACGATATCGGCGCCCTGCGCGACCACTTCGTCGGCGCGACGCAGAAAGGCGTCGAGCGCGAACGTCGCGCCGCGGTCGTAGAACGAGTCGGGGGTGCGGTTGAGGATGCCCATGACGAGCGTGCGCGTCGTGAGATCGTGTACTCGGTCACCGAGCCGGTAGCTGACGGGCATCGCGCCGCACCTTACGCGCATGGACGACGGCCGCCATGAGCGCAGCGATCGCGACGAGACCCCACGCGGCGCGCCCGTCGACGGTGACGGGAACACGCGATGCGAGGTCGGCAACCGTGAGCAGCGCGTGCAACAACGCAGCCGTCGGAACGGTGAGCAGCCACGCGATCTGCGGTGCGAACGGTCGGATGACACCACCCGCCACCCCACTCGCGAGCCCCCACATGGTGAGCGGCGCCGCCAGAGGGACGGCCACGAGGTTCGCGGGCAGGGAGACGAGCGGCACCGAGCCGAAGACGGGGATGAGCACGGGCGCGACGCCGACCTGTGCCGCTGCGGTGACTCCGAGCACCTCGCACGCCCACTCGGGGCCGGGCAGCCGCGCCGCGAACGGACGGGCGAGCACGGCGATACCGAGGCTGGCGCCGCACGACAGGAGGAAACCCACCGAGTGGAGCAGGAACGGGTCGGCGACGAGCAACGCGGTCGCGGCGAGCGCGAGCACGCGCAGCCCAGCGGCTGGCCGGCCGAGATACCCGGCGACGAGGGCGATCGACGCCATCGCGATCGCGCGGAGTACGGACGGCTCCCAGCGCGTCATCGTGCCGAACAGCGCGAGCACCGCGACGCCGCCGGCGAGCCGGCCGAAGAGGCCGAGACGACGCAGCAACGGCGCGCACAGCGCGAGCACGAAGGCGACGTTCTCTCCCGACACGGCCATGAGGTGAGTGAGCCCGGCCAGACGGAACCGCTCGGTGACGTCGTCGGGCACGCCGCGCCTGTCGCCGAGGAGGAAGCCGGCGAGCAGCGCTCGGTCGACCGGCGCCAGCGAGCCAGAGCCTCTGAGCACGGCTCCCCTTGCCGCGTTCGCGAGCCGGTCGAGCGGCGCTCGTGCGTTCCGCGCGTCGAGCAGTTCGTTGGCGTGCAGCGTGGCGACCGCGTGTTGCCATCGCCAGCGTTCGTCGAATCCCGTGAGGGGCTCGAGCCAGCCGCGCAGGGTCACGCCTTCTCCCGCGCTGAGCAATCGGAGCCGCGGTCCCGCGTCACCGGTCGCGTCCACGAGCAGGCGCCGGCCGACTGCATCCACCTTCATCAGCACGCGCGCGCTGAACCGCGTTCCCTCGGGATCCTCGACCAGCGTGCCCCGCACCGTCACGTCGTCGCGAGCCTGAACGGGCGCAGTGAGCGCAGAGACGACGAGCCCGTGCAGGGCGCGCTGCATCACTGCAGTGCCGAGCAGTCCGAACGCGAGCACCGCGATGGCAACACGGGCCCCGGGCCGGGTGACGATCGCCGCGGTGACCACGCCGACTCCACCGCCGACGAGCGCCACGCGCGCTGCACCCGGGCCTGCTGCCTCGCCTGCCGCGATTCCGGCGATCAGCCCGGCCAGCACGAGCAGCGGACCGAACGCGACGCGCGCGCGCGAGGTCACACGGTGACGAGCGGAGCCAGGTCGGCGAAGCGCTTGTCGCCGATGCCGCGCACGCTGCGGAGCTCGTTCACCGACGTGAAGCCGCCCCGGCGCTGGCGTTCGGCGATGATCGCCTGCGCGTAGGTGGGCCCGATGCCGGGGAGATCTTCGAGTTGCGCCTGGGTCGCGGTGTTGAGGTTGAGCTTTCCGCCAGTAGTCGCTCCACCCGAGGGGCCGCCCTCCGTCGCGGGGGAACCACCTCCGTCGGCCACCACACCGGGATCGGACTGGCCCACCTTCGGCACGTAGACGCGCTGACCGTCGGCCAGCGTGGCGGCGAGGTTCAGCCGGTCGAGATCGGCATCGGCGTTCGCACCACCCACTGCTTCCACCGCGTCGATCACTCGTGACCGAGCCGGAAGCTCCACGACACCAGGACGTGTGACCGCGCCGGCAACGTGCACCGCGATGCGCGCCGAGACCTTGCCGCCCGACGACGAAGTGCCCGACGACGAGGTGCCCGACGACGAGGTGCCCGACGACGAGGTGCCCGACGACGAGGTGTTGGTCACCGGATCGAGAGCTGTCGTCGCCGGTGTTCGCGCGGCCGATGCCGACTTTCTCGGCGCGGCGCCGGCGTCGCTGCCGCCCCCGATACCGATCCGGTACCACACGACCCCGGCGACCACCGCGACGACAACGAGCACGACGATTCCGAAGCGCGAGTCGGAACGCCAGTCTTGCAAGCGATCGAGCACGCGTTGCACGACGCTCGGCGGGCGAGCAGTGAACGCACCGCGCGGAATGGGGCGCGGTCCGCTCGACTCAGCGGCGTCGTCGTGCTTGCGGTTCCAGAATTCCTGCTCGTCGGACATGATCGCACCTCCGGGCGCGCGCGGACAGCCCGAGGAAGTGCGGGGGAAGCGAGGAGCGAACCTGCCGCGGGGAGGCTACCAGCCGCACGCGTTCGGCGGAAGAGCAGAGCGAGCCAGAGCCGAGCGGCCGCGAGGCGGGTATCCCGCCGGGCAGCGAGGCGTGGCCTGAGCGGCCCGGCGGCGAAGCCACCGAGAGCGGAAGTAGGCGTCAGGCGATCACGAAGTTCACGAGACGGCCCGGAACGACGACGACCTTCCGGACGGTCGCCCCCTCGAGCAGCGCGGCGATGCGCTCGTCGGCCCGCGCGGCCGCTTCGTGCGCGATGTCGTCGGCACCTGTGGCCACGCGCACACGAGCGCGCACCTTCCCGTTGACTTGAACCGGGATCTCGACCTCGTCGTCGACGAGCAGCGCGGGGTCGGGCGCGGGGAACGACTCGAATGCGATCGTCCGCTCGTGGCCCAACTTCTCCCACAACTCCTCGGCAACATGAGGAGTGAGCGGTGCGAGCATCAGCGTCATCGCGTGCACCACTTCTTCCGGCGCGCTCCCCCGGTCGGCGACGACCTGCGTGAGATGGTTGTTGAGCTCGAAGAGCCGGGCGATCGCGGTGTTGTACTCGAGTGTCCCCATGTCGGCGCGCACCGCGTCGATCGTGCGGTGCAACAGGCGGCGCGTGTGAGCGTCTGCCGCGTCGGACGAGACGCGCAGCTCACCGGTGTTCTCGTCGACCACGTTGCGCCAGAAGCGCTGGAGGAGGCGGTACACGCCGTAGATGTCGGCGGTGCTCCACGCGCGGTTCGCGTCGAGCGGGCCCATGAACATCTCGTAGAGCCGCAGGGTGTCGGCCCCGTAGTCACGGTAGATCTCGTCGGGCGTCACCATGTTCTTGCGGCTCTTCCCCATGCGGCCGGACCGCCTGAATACCTCCTGCCCCGCGTAGAAGAACTGGCCGTCACGCTCCTCGACGTCCGTGGCCTCCACGTACATGCCGCGGTCGTCGAGGTACTCGAACGCGGTCACCGTTCCCTGGTTGTAGAGACGATGGAACGGCTCGGGTGTGGACACGTGACCGAGGTCGTACAGCACCTTGTGCCAGAAGCGCGCATAGAGAAGGTGCAACACCGCGTGCTCGGCGCCGCCGACGTACAGGTCGACCCCGCCGTCGTCGGGCTTCGCGGTGCCCACCATCCAGTACCGCTCCACGGCCGGGTCGACCATCTGGTTCTCGTTGGTGGGGTCGAGGTAGCGCAGGTAGTACCAACACGAACCTGCCCACTGCGGCATGGTGTCCGTCTCGCGGCGGTAGCGCCGCGGGCCGTCGCCGAGATCGAGCGAGGCGTTGACCCAGTCTTCCGCGCGCGCGAGTGGTGCCTCGGGCGGTGACGGGTCGTCGTCGGCGAGGATACGCGGTTCGAAGTCGGTCATCTCCGGAAGCTCGACCGGCAACAGCGACTCCGGCAACGCGATGGGGTTGTCGTCGTCGTCGTAGACGATCGGGAACGGCTCGCCCCAGTAGCGCTGGCGGCTGAACAACCAGTCGCGCAGCTTGTAGATCACCGACGGCTCGCCGTTGCCGCTCGCCTCGAGCCACGCGCCGATCTGCTGCTTCGCCTCGGGAGTCGGCAGCCCGTCGAGCGACACGTCGTCGTTCGTCGAGTTCATGCCGGCGCCGTCGCCGACGTACGCCTCGGGCCAAAGGCCTGCCGGAGTGTCAGCGTCGATGCCACGGTCGCGCAGCCAGCCGTCAGGCGGCCGCACCACACCGGTGATCGGGAGGTCGAACTCGCGCGCGAACTCGAAGTCGCGCTGGTCGTGCGCCGGCACCGCCATGATCGCTCCGGTGCCGTATCCCATCAGCACGTAGTCGGCCACGAAGATCGGCACGTTCCAACCGTTCGTGGGGTTCTTGGCGAACGCGCCGGTGAACACCCCGGTCTTCTCACGGCCTTCAGCTTGCCGTTCGAGCTCCGACTTCTGCAGCGCAAAGTCGCGATAGGCGGCCATGGCCTCCGACGGGAGCCGGTCGACCCCGAAGATGCCCTTCCACGAGTCGGGCATGTCGCCGACGTCGGCCATGAGCGTCGCGTTGGGCCACTCGGCGGGCACGATCTCGTCGAGGAGCGGGTGTTCGGGGGCGAGCACCATGTACGTCGCGCCGAAAAGCGTGTCGGGACGTGTCGTGAACACTTCGATGTCGACGCCCGCGTGTTCCTCGACCGGGAACGCGACCGTGGCGCCCACGCTCCGCCCGATCCAGTTGCGCTGCATGGTCTTGATCGATTCGGGCCAGTCGAGCAGGTCGAGGTCGGCGAGCAGCCTGTCGGCATACGCGGTGATCTGTAACTTCCACTGCTTCAGCGGACGCCGGAAGACGGGATGGTTGCCGCGGTCGCTGCGCCCGTCGGCGGTGACCTCTTCGTTCGCGAGCACGGTGCCGAGTGCCGGGCACCAGTTCACCGTTGCCTCGTCGAGGTATGCGAGCCGGTACGAGTCGACCACGGCGCGTCGCGCGGCAGCGTCGAGGTCGGACCACGCCAGTTCGTCGGGGTTGGCGCCGCTCTCGGGCGAGCGCGTGCCCGCCTCGAGCTCGGCGACGAGGTCGGCGATCGGCCGCGCCCGTGCCTGGTCGGCGTCGTTCCACGAGTTGAACAGCTGGAGGAAGATCCACTGCGTCCACCGGTAGTACTGGACGTCTGTGGTGGACACGCCGCGGCGGGAGTCGTGCCCGAGCCCGAGCGCGCGGAGCTGCCGCCGCATCGTCGCGATGTTGGCGTCGACGGTGGCGCGCGGGTGGCGGCCGTGCTCCACCGCGTACTGCTCGGCGGGAAGACCGAACGAGTCGTACCCAAGAGCGTGCAACACGTTGTAGCCACTCATGCGCATGAAACGGGCGTAGACGTCGGTGCCGATGTACCCGAGGGGGTGCCCGACGTGCAGACCCTCGCCGCTCGGGTACGGGAACATGTCGAGCACGTAGAGCTTGCGGCGGTCGGTGGCTTCCTCGAACCCGTCACGCAGCGGCCCCGACGGGTTGGGTGCCCAGAACGTGTGGTCGCGCTCCCAGCGATCTTGCCACTTGGCCTCGATGTCGTTCGCAAGGCGCGCCGAGTACCGGAACTGCGGTGTGTCGGTCGCGGAGGCCGTCGTGTCGGTCATCGAGGGCGAGCGTACCGGTCCTGCTCTGCACTACGAGCGAGAGAAACGACAAACGCCGCTGATACCCTGATGCGCTCTGGGGCTGTAGCTCAGTTGGTAGAGCGCCTCCATGGCATGGAGGAAGTCGTCGGTTCGAGTCCGGTCAGCTCCACGAGTGGTTCACACCTTGGCGGCCGATGCCTTCCCGTGTCCTCGGCAATCGCGCGTTTGGAGGAGACAGCTCCGGAGTGGCGGGCGCGATGCCCGAGGCCGACGCGGCCATCGCCATGATCGGCTCGTGGTTCACGGCGCCGCCGCGCTCAGTCGGATCCGGTTGCCGTCGTCATCGGCCAGCTCGATCTCGCGCAATCCCCACGGATGGTCGACGAGCGGCGTGACCACGGCTGCGCCGTTCGCGATCGCTCTCTTGGCGAGCGCGTCGACATCGGTGACCGACACCATGACCGTCGACCCGCCAACTTCCGAGCGCGGTCGGAGGCTGAGTTGGACTCCGGCGAGTCCCGTCCATCTCGGCGCGGGGAGCACGCGCGCTTTCGTGGGTGGGTCCCCGACGACGAACCCGGCCTCGAATCCGAGCTTCGCCTGCCACCACTGGATCGCCGCGCTCACGTCGCTCACCGAGAGGATCGGCTCGGCGACGTAGTGCATTCGAGGCGGTTCGGCTTCGCCACGCCACGCTTCCGCCGTCACGCCATAGACGAAGCTCGGCGTGCGCTCGCGCGCGTAGGCGAAGCACGGTGGCGGGATCGACACGCAGCATCTCGACGACGACGAGCCGCGTCTCGTCCAACGACGCGGTCGGGCCGCGGTGCCAGTACCGCATGGCCGCAGGATCACTCAGGAGCTCGTGCAGATCCTCGGCGTCCTGAGTGCCCAGTGGCCGGAGCCAGAGGCTTTCGGTCGTGAGGTCGGGAATCATCACAATACGTCCCCCATCCGGTGCCGAAGCTCGCAACAATGGACCCGATGTCATCGTCGTGGCAAGAAGCGGTCGACGAGTTCTGGTCGAGTGCGTTCGCGTGCGAACGCGACCTCCTGTGCACGCCCGGCGTCCATGTGGTCGACGGCGGCTACGAGTTGCACGGCTACCGAGGGCTCTATCTCCTCCGCATCGACGACTCGTGCTTCGTGTACGCACCCGCCGACGTGCGCGACGACGTCCGAGCGCGTGTTGCCGGACTCGCGGTGGACAACGTGTTCAGCCGTGAGTACGCGCGAGCGCTCGTCGAAAGCGGGAACCGGGTACTCGGTCCGTCGCGGCACCACTACGCGGGCACGGACGAGCTCGTCGAGATCGACGGCACCGTGGTACGCGAGCTGACAGACGCCGACGACCGGCTGTTCGACACGTTGCGGCGCGAGTGCGACTGGGACGACTGGACCGAGAGCAGCCTGCCGGACGAACGGGCCGAACGGTTCGGCATCGTCCAGGGCGGCGCGCTCGTCGCCGCCGGCAACCTCACGCAGTGGCGCGACACCTACTCCGACATCGGACTGGTGACCCATCCGCGGCACCGAGGGCACGGACACGCCAGTGCGCTCACTCGTGCGATGGCCAGGCACGCCCTGGAACGCACGGACGCGGTCCGCTACCGAGCCCTCACCTCGAACGCACCGTCGCTCGCAGTCGCGCGCCGAGCCGGATTCGAGCCTTACGGCGAGAACATCGCCGTACATCTCGGCGAGTAGTCAGCTCGGGTCACGGAGTACGACGAGTCCGAGGAAACCGGACAGGACCACGGGTGCGACCCACCACCCGGAGATCGACGCCGCCACGGCGAGCGCGGTCAGCCCGAGCGCGGCCACGGCGGCGACCGCGAGGCGCCAGTCGTCACCGACGATGAAGTCGTACCAGAAGTGAAAGAAGGTACGGAGGTGGCTCATGTCGACGCTGCTTCCGTCACCGCCGCCACCAGCTGGCGCCGTCGGACGAGTACGACGAGCAGCCACGAAATGAGCCCGTAGAACGCGATGAGCCCGAGGATGGCGACGTCGCCGCCCGGCCAGTCGGCGCCCGCGCTCTCACCACCCCAGAACGTTCCGTACGCGATCAGCATGAGCCCGACGCTGAACTTCAACGCGTTCTCGGGGACGCGCGACAACGGACCGTGCACGACCACGCCCAGCGCGACCACCGTGATCAGCGCGGCACCCGCCGCGATCGCACCGAGTGTGAGGTTGTGGTGCGTGTTGCCGAAGGCGATCACGAGGAAGGCGACCTCGAGGCCTTCGAGAAACACTCCCTTGAACGAGAGCGTGAACGCGTACCAGTCGAATTCCCCGCGTTCGACCTTGTGCGCACGGGTCTCGGTCAGCTCCTCCTCGAAGATGCGCTCTTCGTCGTGCAACGCCATAGCGCCGCCGGCGCGCAGGATGGCTTTGCGGAGCCACTGGAGCCCGAACGCCAACAAGAGGAAGCCGATCACGAGGCGCAGCGTGTCGAGTGGGATCAGCGTGAGGGTCGGCCCGAGCGCCGCCACGATGACCGCCAACGCGCCCAGAGCCGCAGCCACTCCAAGGCGCACCGCGTGCCAACCGTGGGTGATCCCGACCGCCAGCACGATGGTGAGCGCTTCGACCATCTCGACCGCGCAGGCCGCAAACGTCGCTGCGACCAAGATCGCGGTGTTCACGCCCCAAAGCCTACCGACGCCCGACCGCGCGTATCCTCGCCGTCGGCGCCGGGACGGGCTCGGGAGGTCAGCGTGGTGCAGAGTGATGCGACGACGGTGGAGGCCTACCTGGCCGAGCTCCCCGAGGATCGGCGCGCCACGATCGAGGCGCTGCGCGCGGTCATCCTGGAGCACCTGCCGGAGGGGTTCACCGAGGGCATGCAGCAAGGGATGATCGGCTACTACATCCCGCTCGAGCGCTATCCCGACACGTACAACGGCCAGCCGCTCGCGATCGCCGCGCTGGCGAACCAGAAGCGCTTCATGTCGCTGTACCTCATGGGGATCTACGCGAACGAGGACGACGCGTGGTGGTTCCGCGAGCGGTGGACGCTGTCCGGCAAGCGACTCGACATGGGCAAGAGCTGCGTCCGGTTCCGCAAGCTCGACGACGTCCCACTCGATGTTGTCGGTGCAGCAATCGCGCGCACGTCGGCCGACGCCTTCATCGCCGACTACGAACGCACCCGCGGCTCCACCTGAGGAGCTACAGCGGCTTCACGAACCACCATTGGTGACCCTCCGGGTCGAGCGCGCCGTAGGACCTCACGCCGTACGGCTGGTCGACCGGCTCGCCTTCGACGTCTGCACCCGCGGCCGTGGCGCGCGCGTAGTGCGTGTCGACATCGTCGACGGAGACGTACATTTCCCACGCTCACCTGGCCGAGGTGCTTCGGGTTCTTGTGACCCGGCGGGTCGATCATCGCCGGCATGTCCTCGTAGTAGATGTATGGGCAGAGGGGCGGGTAGTCGGTCGGGATCTGGTCGGTCACGTCGATTCCTTTCTGGTCATCGGGCGCTTCCCGCGTGTGCGCTCAGCGTGCTCCTTGAACGCGCCGAGCTGCTCGGACCAGGACGCATGCACCTGATCGAGCCAAGCCTGCAGCGCGACGAACCGCGCCGGACGAAGCTGGTAGACACGCCCACGGGCGTCGTCCTCCATCATCGCGACCTCGACGAGACCGCTCGAGCGCAGCACGCGGAGGTGACGGCTCATCGCCGGACGGGTCATCCCGGACCCTTCTGCCAGCTCGCCGGCACGGCGCGGGCCGTCGCGCAGGAGCTCCACGACGCGTCGGCGGGTGGGGTCTGCGAGTGCAGTGAGGATCACGTCCAGATCATTCACGGTGGCGTTAATCATTGATGACAATGCTTCAGATATCAACCCCCGTAGTATCCGGCTGATGGCCGACCTTCCGCTCGCGGTTCGCGCGTTCTCGCACGTTGGCATCAGCGTGTCCGACCTCGACCGCGCGGTCGGCTTCTACACGCGGGTGCTCGGGTTCCGCGTGCTCGCCGACATCCGCGACCTCGGACAACAACGCGTCGTACTCGCGCTCGACGAGATCGGCCTCGAGTTGCTCGGGAACGAGGTCGGCATCGAGTACGCGGTGCCGGAACCGATGACGTTCGGCAAGCCGAAGCTCGCATTCACCGTGGACGACATCGACACCGTGCGCGCGACCGCAGCCGAGCACGGGGTGCCGCTGATCGGCGACATCATCGACACACCGGTCTCCCGCGTGTGCTGGATCCGCGATCCCGACGGCATGGGCATCCAGCTCCACGAGTTCAAAGACGACTACTTGCGGGTCACGGACCTCCTGGAGTGACCCGCGCCACGATCACGGAGTGTGGTGCGCGACGAGCTCGATCCAGGTGAACCGGGTGGGCTCCGGAACTCCCACGTCGCCCAGGGCCGGTCCGAGGCGCGACTCCATGAACGCGGCCTGGTGCTCCGGCGTATCCCACACCTCGAGCACCGCGAACTTCCCGTCGTCGCTGTGGCCCGCCGTGTGGCTGATGAGACCGTCGGGCCAGTCGCCCGTGCCGGTACCCGGGTCGAGGCCGAGCTTCGCGTTGACCGCGTCGTAATGGCTCTCGTCGACGCCCTCGAACTCGATGATCAATCCTGCCGGCATGTTCGCCTCCTCGTCAGATTGGCTCGTTGCACTGGACTCTCGCTCGGTCACGAACCCCCGGGGGTGACGCGGGCTGCTTCGGCGTCCATGAGCTCCTGCATGCGCGGGCTGATCCCGCCGTCGACCACGACGTCGCATCCTGTCATGTACGACGCCTCCTCGGAAAGGAGGAAGGCGACGACGTTGCAGATCTCCTCGGGCTGCCCCCACCGCTTGATCGGGGTGAGCTCGATCATCATCGCCATCGCCGGCTGTTCGTCGTACTCCTGACGCCCCTGCGGCGTGTCGATGATGCCGGGCGATATCGAACAGATGCGAGCGCCGCGCATTCCCCACGCGGGGGCTTCGCGCGCGACGAGCCGCATGACGCCACGCTTCGCGTAGCCGTAGCCCTGACCCGCGTTGGTGAGGCTGTCGCCCGCGAGCGCGCCGAGCCGGTCGAGCAGGTCGGGAGCGAGCGGATCGTCGAGCGCGGCGTCGATCTCCTTGTCGGGCGCGACACCGTGACCGGCGATCGACGCCCAGCACACCGCCGCGCTCGCGGGCGACGTGAGCGGCTCGAACGCTTGCACGAGCAACGCGGTCCCGACGAGGTCGACCTCGATGATGCGCCGCCAGTCGGCCATGGTGGGTGAGATACCGGCCGCGTGAGCCAGGGAACGGAGCCCCCCGAACTCGCCAACCTTGTCGGCGAGCGCCGCGACCGCGTCGGGATCACTCACATCGCACGCAACGGCATGGACGTTGTCACCGAGCTCGTCGGCGACCGCGCGGATGGCGTCTTCGTTCAGATCGACGAGGACCAACGGCGCGTCGGGTGTGTAGAGGCGGTGCGCGGCGGTCAAACCCATCCCGCGGGCGGCGCCGGTGACGACGATAGCTCCAGGGGCAGTCATGTGCCGATCGTACGCGACCCTCGGTAGCGTGGCGAGGTGACCGCGTCTTCCTCGGCCGAATTCGCACTGGGTGGCGTGCGCGTCCTCGACCTCAGCACCGAGATCGCCGGGCCGTACTGCACGAAGCTGCTCGCCGACGCCGGCGCCGATGTCGTGAAGGTCGAACCGGCGCCCGGCGGCGACTCGATGCGTGGGTGGCGATCCGGGGCCCTGTTCGAGTTCCTCAACACCACGAAACGGTCCGTGACCGGCGACTGGTCGTCCCTCGCCGCCGCAGCCGACGTGCTGGTGGTCGACGGTGCGATTCCCGTGGACGTTCTGCACGATGCGAATCCCGCGCTCGTCGTCGTCACCCTCTCGCCGTTCGGCCTCGACGGCCCCTGGGCGGATCGTGTGGCCACGGAGTTCACGCTGCAGGCGTGGTGCGGGTCGACGGGGAGCCGTGGCCTGCCCGACCAACCACCGCTCGCGGCCGGGGGCCGCATCGGCGAGTGGCTCGCCGGGAGTTTCGCCGCGGTCGCCGCGCTCGCGGCGGTGCGGGACGCGCGGCGCTCCGGCCGCGGCGCCCACGTCGACGTGGCCATGCTCGACTCCATGGCCGTCACGATGGTCTCGTATCCGTCGGTCCACGCGGCGATGGCCGGCTGGCCGGCCGAATCGGGCCCGACGCGCGTGGTGGAGATCCCGTCCGTCGAGCCCACCGCCGACGGATACGTCGTGGTCACCACGAACAGCGCGCAGCAGTACAACGACTTCCTGGTACAGATCGGCCGCGCCGATGTACTCGAGAATGCGCCGGAGCTCGCGCAGCGCCAGCCACGCTGGATTCGCCGCGACGAGTTCGAGGCGATGGTGCACGAGTACACGACGAAGCGATCCACCGAACAGGTGCTCGCAGACGCCGCGCTCCTCCGCGTCCCGTGCGCGCCGGTGCACAACGGCGCGACCCTGCCCAAGGTCGATCACTTCGTCGAGCGCGGCGTGTACATGCCGTCGCCGTCGGGTCGCTTCGTGCAGCCGCGCATTCCGTACACGATCAGCGGCCACGAGCCGCGTCCGTTCGCGCCCGCGCCGTCGGCCGGCGAGCACACCGGCACGGTCGCGTGGGATCCGCGACCTGCACGAGCAACGGCCATACCCGGCCGACCACTCGTTGGGCTGCGGGTAATCGATTGCACGGCGTGGTGGGCCGGTCCTGCCGCAACGCACGTGCTCGGGTGCCTCGGTGCCGACGTGATCAAGGTCGAGTCGGTGACCCGCCCCGATCTCATGCGCTACACCGCGCTCAGGCCGCCCACCGCGGAGAAGTGGTGGGAATGGGGAGGCCTGTTCCACGGGGTGAACTCGGGCAAGCGCGCCATCACCCTCGACCTCCGCACCGAGGAGGGCATCGAGCTGTTCCACCAACTGCTCGACACCGCCGACGCGCTCCTCGACAACTACACGCCCCGCGTGATGGAACAGTTCGGCCTCACGTGGGACGTCGTGCACGAACGGCACCCGCGCCTCGTGATGACGCGCATGCCCGCGTTCGGGCTCGACGGGCCGTGGCGCGACCGCACCGGGTTCGCGCAGCAGATGGAGGGGATCTCGGGAATGGCCTGGCTCACCGGCTATCCCGACGGACTACCCGTGCTCGTGCGCGGCGCGTGTGACCCGCTCGCCGCCCTGCATGCGGTACTCGCCACGCTCGCCGCGCTCGAGATCCGCGACCGCACCGGGGAGGGAGTCTTCGTCGAGAGCACGATGATCGAGACGGCGCTCAACGTCGCGGCCGAGCAGGTGATCGAGTACTCCGTGAGCGGCGAGGTGCTGCAGCGCTCGGGCGCGCGCGGACCCACCGCGGCGCCGCAGGGCGTCTACCGGTGCACGGGCGACGATCGGTGGGTCGCGATCGCGATCGCGACCGACGAGCAGTGGGTCGCGCTGCGGAGCGCGCTCGGCGATCCCGAGTGGGCGCGCGACGCGTCACTCACCACGGCCGACGGCCGTCGCGCCGCGCACGACGCGATCGATGCGGAACTCGGCGCGTGGTGCGCGACGCGCAACGCGGACGACGCGGTGAAGTTGCTCTGGTCAGCGGGTGTGCCGGTCGGCGACGTCGTGCGCCCTCGCGAAATCCTGAACAACCCGCAACTCCGTCATCGCAAGCTGTTCGAGATGGAGGACCACCCTGTCACCGGGCAGGTCGAGCTCCCCATGATGCCGTTTCGTTTCGACACCGTCGACGCGTGGATGACCCGCCCCTCTCCTACGCTCGGCCAGCACAACGACGAGGTCCTTGCCGAACTGGGTGTCGACGCCGACGCGCGTGCGGCGTTGCGCGAGGCCGGCCTGATCGGCGACCGCCCCGCGGGCGCGTGAGGGGCGCCGCGTGGAACTGGCGGCGGCCCGCGCACCATACTGCTGGTGCCATCATGAAGGAGCACCGATGTCCCAGATCGAGGTCGAGCGCGACGGCCACGTGATGATCGTCACCATGAACCGCCCCAAGCGGAAGAACGCGATGACGCTCACGATGTTCGCCCTCATGGCCGATGCCTGGCAGGAGCTCAGCGAGAACGACGACCTGCGCTGCGCGATCCTCACCGGCGCCGAGGGCAACTTCTCGTCGGGTATGGACCTGCGCGCCATGGCCGGTGACGTCGATCCCGACGGCGCGATCGACGAACAGGCGCGGTTGAAGGAAGACCCCGGCTTCGTGTACCGCGGGCTGCTGAAGACGTACCGACCGACCAAGCCGGTGATCGCGGCCGTCGAAGGCGTCGCGATCGCGGGTGGCACCGAGATCCTCCAGGGCACCGACATCCGCGTCGCAGGCGAGAGCACGCGCTTCGGCGTGTCGGAGGCACGGTGGTCGCTGTACCCGATGGGTGGCTCCGCAGTGCGGCTCCAGCGCCAGATCCCCTACACGGTGGCAGCCGACATACTCCTGACCGGCAAGCACATCTTGGCGCCGGAGGCGAAAGAGATCGGGCTCATCGGTCACGTCGTTCCCGACGGTCAGGCACTCGACAGGGCGCGGGAGATCGGCGAGACGATCGCGGCGAACGGGCCGCTGGCGGTGGAAGCGATCCTCAAGACCCTGCACGAGACCCAACACATGAGCGAGCAAGAGGCGTTCGCGCACGAGATGGGCTACACGGGTTCGGTCATGGGATCGCAGGATTCGAAGGAAGGCCCCAAGGCCTTCGCGGAGAAGCGCACGCCGAACTTCCAACGGAAGTAGGCAGTGAGCATCGACACGCGCACACCCGTCCTCGTCGGCGCGGGGGTCGCGCACCAGCACATCGACGATCCCGAGCTTGCGGTCGAAGCGGTCGAGTTGATGGCGATGGCATGCGAGCGCGCCGCGCCGTCGTCGCTGCTGGCGAACGTGCGCACGATCCTCGTACCGCGCGGGACGTGGCACTACACCGACCCCGGTCGGCTGCTGGCGGCGCGGTTCGGTGCCGACGCGCACACGGTGGTCGGCGAGTTCGGCGTCTTGCAGCAAACGCTGGTGACACGCGCGTGCCGCGCCATCGCGAACGACGAGCTCGACGTCGCGCTGGTCGTAGGCGGCGAGGCCAAGTACCGCGACCTCCGCCGCCAGATCACCGGGACGCCGGCTGCCGAGACCGAGCAGTCGGGAGTCGAGCCCGACGAGAAGCTCGTCCCGGCGCAGGAGATCATCCCGCGCATCGAAATCGACGCACGTCTCACGACGCCCGCGGCGCAGTACGCAGTGATCGAGACGGCGTTGCGCGCCGCGCGCGGCCAGACCGTCGACATGCACGCGCGCGAGCTGGCCGCGCTGTGGGCCGGCGCCAGCGATATCGCGGCGGCGAACCCCGACGCGTGGCGGCGCGAGTCGATCGCGCCCGCGTTCCTGTCGCAGCCGTCGGACAGGAACCCGATGTATTGCGCGCCGTACACGAGGTGGCACTGCTCGCAGTGGAACGTCGACCAGGCATCCGCGTTCGTGGTGTGCTCCGCGGAGGCGGCCGAACGTCACCGCGTGCCCCGCGACATGTGGGTGTTCCCGCTCGCCGCGGTCGAGTCGAACGCGATGGTGCCGCTGTCACAGCGCGGGCAGCTGCACCGCTGCCCTGCCGTCAGTGTCGGTGGTGAACAGCTCGCGGCGATGTGCGGCTTCGATCCCCGCGACGCCGACTACCTCGACCTCTACAGCTGCTTCCCGTCGGCGGTGCAGGTACAGGCCGACGAATTGGGGCTCGGGCTCGAGAGGCCGTTCACCGTCACCGGCGGCATGACGTTCGCAGGCGGACCGCTCGATAACTACAACCTCCAGGCGCTCGCCAAGATGGTCGAAGTGCTGCGCGAGGGGCCGGGCACGACCGGGCTCGTCACGTGCGTGAGCGGGATGATCACAAAGCACGGCATGGCGCTCTGGTCGACGCAGCCACCCGACGACGGCTTCCGCTTCGCCGACGTGTCCGACGAGACGCGCGCGCGCACCCCCATCCTCGATCTCGCACCCGATCACGACGGCCCCGCCCGCGCCGACGGCTACACCGTCGTGCACGACCGCCGTGGCAGCCCTGAACGCGCCATCATCGTCGCCACCACTCCTGACGGCCGGCGCTGCGTCGCCGCGAGCACCGACCTCGACCTCGCCGCCGCCATGCTCACCGACGAATGGGTCGGGCGCGACGTGCAGGTGACCGGGAGCACGTTCCACTCGCGAAGTGACTAGCGGAAGACCTCGGTCAACAGATCGCGGAAGACGGCGTCGGGGTCGATGGCGACGCCCTTGCGCGCGAACCAGCCGATGAGATTGGTGACGTCGCGCTGGAGCAACGCGAGGGCGTCGGGACCTTCCTGTGGATCGACAGCCTGTGGGAAGTCGATGAACACCAGTGCGTCGTTCCACACGAGCACGTTGTACGGCGAGAGGTCGCCGTGCACCACGCCTTCGTGCGTGATCACGTGGAGCTGATCCACGGCCGACTCGCACAACGCCGCGAGTCGCGAACGGTCGACGTGCGCTTCGGAGAGGCGCGGCGCCATCTGATCTCCGTCGCCGATGAACTCGAGCATCAGCTCGGTGCCCATCCGTTGCACCGGATACGGAACCGACACGCCGGCCGACCAGAGTCGCCCGAGCGTCTCGAACTCGGTGCCCGCCCACAGGTACCCGCGGAATTCCATACCCCGTTGCGTTCCCTTGGCGACCGCGAGGTCGATGCGACGGTCGCCGGTCTTGCGTCCCGAGCGATAGCGCGCGTCGTCCCGGAACGTGCGGTCAGCCGGTTTTCGATACCGCTTCGCTGCGAGCAGCTGATGGCAGTCGCCGAGCTCGCGCTCCACGAGGAACACTTCCGCCTCCTTGCCGGTCTTGAGCAAGCCGAGCTCGTACTGGCGTGCCGCGTCCTCGGTGATCACCCACTCCGGTACCGGAGCAGGACCATGTTCAGCGAGCAGGTAGGTGCTGGCGAACGGGTCGTCGTCTTCGTCGTCCCAGCGTGGGCGCGCACGCCGCACGTTGCGCCGGAACTTGGTGTCGCTGTCTTCGTCTGCCACAAGGGCTCCTCGTGTGAGGGTGCCCTCGGGCGTCGACGGTCTGAATCAGCCGTACGCGCGGAAGGACACCGATCGGTCGTAGCTCCACATGTCGGTGTCACCTCCTCGCTCATCGGGCTCGGTCACCGCTGTGTGCGTCGAGGCGCAAACATTACCTCAGCACGTTGACTGCCCGCGCGATGACGAGAATCGCGAGCAGCAGGGCAACAGCAGACTGCAGCATCATCGTGAGCTTCGCCCAGCGTGACATGGGCATCGTGTCCGTCGGGCTGAACGCGGTCGCGTTCGTGAACGATGTGTAGAGGTAGTCGAAGAACTCGGGTCGCCATCCCGGCTTCGCGACCTCGCCACTCGCCATCTGCGGGAACAGAAAGTCGGGATACGCCCGTGCCCCACGTGCTCGGGCAACCGGTCCACCGCGGTCGAACATCCAGTACCACAGCGCAAAGATGATCACATTGGTGAGCCAGATCGCGCCGCCCGTGAGGATCAGGTCGCCGGCATCGCGGAGTCCCCGACCGTGCAGCAGATCGTTGATCAAGCGCGCCGCGGCCGAAGTGTTGGCGGCACTCATGATCAGGATGAGCAGCAGCGTCGCGGCGCGCAGCAGCCGCGACGGTCGATCGAATCGTTTTCCATTGGCCGCGATGATCACGACGAGAAGCAAGAACGCGCTGACCGGGAACAACCACCGAACTGGTTGCACGATCCGATCAGGAAGGAGCACCTGCAGCACGATCGCCAACCCGATCGACGCCGCGACGGGAACCGTCGACTCACCTTCGGTCACCTGCCGCCACGCGGGGACTATCTCGCGCTGGACAGCCTCGACGACGATCCGGCTGGGGTCGAGGAGCCGGTCCCAAAACCGGACCCGCGGTGGGTTCGTCGGGGTCGTCACGCGTTCTAGTCTTGCCGCTGGCGCGGCGTGTTTAGAGGAGGGTCAGCGCGTCCGTCTCGCGGATGGCGGCGCAGCACCGTTCGGTCATCGCCGCGAACATCTCGTCTCCTCGGTCCGTACGGGTCGCGTACATCGCGCCGAGCACGATGATGAGCGGACCCTGGAACAAGCCGTAGCGGTAGTCGTCCCAACACTGCTCGAACGAGTAGCCGTGTACTCCGTAACCGACGAGCGCGTCGTGGTACGCGGCGACGAGCCCGCGCTCGTTCACCGCGCGTTCCTCTGCCTTCAGGCCGGTACCGATGAAGTACCCGACGTCGCGCGCGGGCAGCCCGATGGCGACGAGCTGCCAGTCGACCGCGGTGCACGGTGGCCCGCCCGCGCTCGTCGCGAACAGCAGGTTGTCGAGCCGGTAATCACCATGGACGAGCCCGAAGCAGTCGGGCCGTCCGAGCATCCATGGAGCGACGCGCGGCGCGAACGCGCGCAGCACCTCCGCATCATCCTCGGGGGTTCCGTATCGCTCGATGAACGGCTCGACCATCATCCCGAACCCGAAGCCCATACCCTCCGCAGCCTCCGCGCCGAACGGTGCGAGACCTTCGATAGCCCGCAACGACTCGTCGCACCACCGGGGGCCGTGCAGACCCGCGAGGTTCACCACGGCATCGCGCGCCTCCACGGCGGAACACCCGGCTATCTGGTCGCCCTGCTCGGCGGGTGCCATGTCCTCGAGGAGCAGCACGAAGCTCTTCCCGTCGTCACTCGCCACCGCGCAGTAACACTCCGGCGCGCGCACCGCCACCGTCTGCGCAATGTCGCGGTAGAAGCGAACCTCGGTCGCGTACGTGGTCGCGCCACCTTCGCGGACCTGCGGGTCGGGGCTCGGCAGCTTCGCGATCATGCTCGCGGGGCCCTGACCGGTCGAGTACTGCAACGCCAGCCGGTAGCAGCTCGACATCTGCCCGGTGCCGACCGCCGAGTGCCACACGTCACTCACCGTCGCGTCGAGTCCACTCGCCCTGAGCGCGTGCGTGCGCAGCGCCCCGGTGAGCGCCCCGGTGAGCCAGGCGGGCGTCAGCTCATCAGGGGTGTCGACCGGCTCGGGGCCGGTGCGTGGGGCAGCCCCCACGTCACGCCTTCGCCGGTGCCGGATCCAGGAAGCCCGTAAGACCGGTCTTCGCGTGCGGCCCTATCAGCGCTTGCTCGAGCACACCGATACCGGTGCGGCCAGCTTCTCCACCCGACCCGGCCATGCGCGCGACGACGACGTTCTGCATGTGCCAGGTGGTGGGATCGGGGTCCGGGAAGTCGTCGAGCTCGATGGCTTCGTGGCCAACCTCGAGCTCGCCGTGAATCGAGCCGTGACCGAACTGGGGATGCGTGTAGCCGATGCCGCGCATGCGGAACGTGTACAGCGTCTCGAGGTCGATCTGGTGCTTCTGCCCCTCGGGGTCGACGAGATGGAACACGGCCGACCGGATGCGGCGCGAACCCGGGTAGAAGTCGAGCTCGTAGTCGAACTCGATCATCTCGGTGGAGTTGTCGACGCCGATTCCCCACGTGGGCGCGTCGGGGCTCTCGAGCAGCGGGACGAAGAGGGTGCTCTCCACCCACCGCTTGCCATTCGGATACTCGTGCAGGGCGAGGTGCGTGCACAGGTCGTCGAAGTAGAGCGGCGCCCACAGCCAGAACGCGCCACCGCCGTAGTTGGCACGGTTCGTGGGGATGGGGGTCGACAGCCCACGCATCCCCCAGGAGCGATCACGGGTCCCGAACACCCGTGCCGGGTCGACGTCGACCTGCCGGCCGTCGACAGTTACCGTGCCCTCCCACGTGCCCCACTGCGTGAGGCGCGTGTG
This sequence comes from Acidimicrobiia bacterium, assembly GCA_040880805.1. Lineage (NCBI taxonomy): Bacteria > Bacillati > Actinomycetota > Acidimicrobiia > Acidimicrobiia bacterium. Next base: position 68,394 of record JBBDHW010000057.1, read on the forward strand.
CTCGTTGGTGACGATCCCGTCGCGTGTCACGTTGCGTTGGCGGGGTTCTTCGACGACAACGGTGCGCGCACGCCACGTGAGATCGCACACGAGCGGCGAGTCGTTGGGCGCGACCGTGAAGCGCAGCACGCGCATGGGCTCGACTACGTCGATGCGGATCGGGCCGATCTCCGTGGCGCGGTCGAGCGGCATCCGCCCCGACGCGAACACCGAGTGCTCCACACCGTCGATCACGATGCTGAATGCCGCGTCGATCACACCCAGCACCGGGTAGTGACCCATGGCGCCGCCGATGTAGAAGGCGCCGTCACGCTCGTGACCGTTGAAGAAGTAACGGTCGTAATGGTTGGGATTTGCCGACGACGGCGTGGCGATCGGGTCGGCGTCGGCATGGATCGGATAGTCGTCCCAGGGCGTCAGCATGCGTGCAGGTGTAGGCGTTCAGGTTCCCGGGTGCAACTGACGCGTGACGAACTCGACGGCGTCGTCCCAGGACTGCTCGTCGGCCGCCTGGTTGTACAGCACCGGGCTGTGCGCGTTGAACGCGTGTCCGGCGCCCGCGTACACGTTCACCGTTGCGCTCACACCCCACTGGTCGAAACGGCGGCGCAGGTCGTCGAGCCGCTCGGCCGGGAGCACCGCGTCCTGGTCGCCGATGAGCAGCACCATCGGGCACGCGATGTTCCAGACCATGTCGATGACGTCGACCGGCTTCTTGGCGTCATGCGGGTCGAATGTCGGCTGGCTGGGGAAGAACACGACCGCGGCGGCGAGGTCGTGGCGCAGGCACGCGGCGAACAGCGCGATGGTCCCGCCAGTGCAGTAGCCCCAGCTCGCGACCCGGGTCGCGTCGACCGACGGGAGCGCCTGCACATAGTCGATCGCGTCGAGGAGGTCGTGCACCGCGCGCGCGAAGTCGAGCGCGTTGATATACGACATGAGGGTCTCGAAGTCGTCGTAGTTGTCGGGGTCGGGCGGGCCACTCCCCCGGTAGTAGTCGGGCACGATGACGACGAAGCCGAGGTGCGCGAGCGTTGCCGCGACGCGACGGATGTACGAGTTCGGGCCGGTCCCTTCGGCGCCAACCGCGATCGCGGGGAAGGGACCGTCGCCGAGCGGTCGGCTCAACACCGCGGGCGTGCTCGCGCCGTCGCGCGTCGGCAGGTCGATCGTCTCGACGACGACCCCGTCGTAGTGGTCGGTGGTGGGTCGCATCGTCATGGGCGCGGATGCTAGTGGCGTGTCCTTCAATTGACGCGCGCTTGTTCGAGGGCAACGCGGCCT
>JBBDHW010000058.1 GCA_040880805.1 Acidimicrobiia bacterium
GCTGGGCGAACACCTGCAGCGTCTCGCCCAGCACCTCCTCCTCGACGATCTCGAACGGTGCGCCCGGGCCGCAGATGGCCTTCCAGATCTCTTCCGGCAGCAGCTCGTCGTCGTGCCACCGCATCGTCACGCCCATCTCATTCGATTTGGCACGCATGCGGTCAGCCGGCCGGCGCCATGAGCGCGGCGGTGTTGTCGTGACAGATCAGCTGGATCTCGGCGTCGGCGAAGCCGGCGGCTTCGAGATCGCGCACGAACGACAGCGGCTCCACGAGGCCCTCGGTGTGCGGCCAGTCGGAGCCCATGAGCATGTGGTCGGCGCCGATGAGTTGGCCGAGTTGGTCGAGATTGTTCTCGTAGAACGGCGACACCCACACGTTGCGCGTGAACACCTCTCGCGGATTCTCGGCGAACGCGCGCGGCTGCTGCTTGTAGACCTTGCCGAGCCGCTCGAGGAGCGGTGCCACCCACTCCGAACCGGTCTCCACCGCGACGAGCTTCACCTTCGGGAAGCGCGTGATCACTCCGTGCAGGATCACCGCGGCCAGAGTGTCGGCGATCGGCGTCGCCGACATCGCCGAGCGCATCAACCGGAAGCGGAAGGCTTCGGCCTCGCCGCCTTCGCCCCACATCGCGGGGATCTGGTTGTACGCGCTGTCGCCGCCGTGGTAGCCGGCCACGATGCCGGCCTCGACGATCCGCGCCCATACCGGATCGAACACCGGGTCGCCGGGCGACTTGAAGCCCTCGGGCGTGCGCACCGGCCCGTACTGGAAGATCACGAGGCGCGCACCGCGGTCGAGCACCCACTCGAGCTCGGCCACGCACTCGTCGACGTCGGAGAGCGTGAGGTATGCCGCAGCGAAGATCCGCTCCTTGTAGTGGAAGCCCCAGTCGTCGTCGAGCCACCGGTTGAACGCCCGGAACGCGGCGCGCGCCGCGGGGAGGTCGTCGCGCAGCGCTTCCTCCATGCCCACACCGAGCGTCGGGAAAAACAGCGCGCCATCGATGCGCTGCTCGTCCATCACCTTCAGACGGATGTCGCGGTCGCGGTACGCAGGGTCGGTGGGCTCGAGCTCGCCGAACAACTCGACAACACCGGCACCAGCTTCGTTGTGCCCGCGGAAGTACTGCTCGAGGCTGCCCGGTCGAGACAGCCGGTCGAACGTAGGGTTCGGAATGAAGCGGTTGACGCGACCGCCGACGAGCAGCCGTGTCTTGCCGTCGATCTCTGCCCACTGCATCGCGCGCTTCGCGTACTCGGGCTCGATGTGACGCGTGAACGCGTCCATCGCTTCGTAGTAGTGGTTGTCGGCGTCGAAGCCGCGTAGTTCACCGTGTGCACTCATGTCGTCAACGAACCTCCGTTGATCCCGATCGTCTGACCGGTCACCCATTCGCCTTCGGACGCGAGCCACGCGACCGCGGCCCCGACGTCTCTCCCCGTTCCCGCGCGTCCGACCGGAGCGGCGGGCCGCAGACCCGGGACACCCTGGCTCGCGGCATTCTCCATCAAGCCGAGCGCAAGCGTGTTGGCGGTGACACCGTACTGTGCCGTCTCGAGCGCGAGGTGGCGCATGAACGCGATCGCGCCGCCCTTCCCCGCCGCGTAGGTCGACACGCCGATGTTGAGGCCTTGCACGCCGGCGCCGGATGAGATCGTGACGATGCGCCCGAACCCCCGATCGCACATGCCGTCGATCGTCGACTTGACGCAGTTCAACACGCCGTACACGTTCAGGTCGATGCTCCGGTGCCACTCCCCCGGATCCAGGTCGCGGAACTGCACGAGTCCGCGCGGACCTTCCTGCACAATGCCGGCGTTGTTCACCAGGATGTCGACCGGCCCGAGGTCGATCTCGACCTGCTGCACGCCCGCGCGCACCTGCTCCAGGTCGGTCACGTCGAACGGTGCCCGCACCGCCCGTCCACCGGTGTCCACGATCCATTTCGCCGCCGCCTCGGCGCGATCGGGGAAGAGATCGTTGACGGCGACCGCGGCGCCGCACTCGGCGAGGGTCTCGGCGATGCCCGCGCCCACGCTCTGCCCGGCGCCGGTGACCAGCGCGACCCGGCCGGTGAGGTCGAACATGCGTCCCCCTTTCGCTGACTTGGCGCACGGGCTCCCGGGCCACGGACGGCCCGCGGCAGGGTTTCGTACCATACCGGAATGAACCTCGGCGAGGTGCTGGCGCGGCTCGGCGTGCGGCGCGTCTTCGGCGAGCCGATCGCGGGATCCGACGATCCGGGCATTCGCGACGCGAACGCAGCGCGCTTGCTCGCGGAGGCCGACGGCGCGGTCGGGTCTGGGCTCGGCGCGTGCTTCGACGGCTCGGTGCTCACGCTCACGTCACGGCCGGGGGCGGCTGCGGAACGCGTGTATGCGTCGTCGTCGTCGGACGTCGTGGACGCCGTCGTGCACGCGCACGAACGCGGCAGCGGTGCGATCACGGTGGAACTCGGGTTCGATCCCGCACGCGACGACGCGGACGTGGTCACGGCCCCGGTCGTGCGCGACCCGAGCATCGCGCCTGCATTGCCCGCACCGGAGCTGCCGACGAGCGGCGGACCGTTCACGTTCGACCTCGTCTTCGCCGGCTCCGAGGTGATCCGCGCCGGCGCGGTGGAGGCATTGCGCGAGCTCGCCGACCGGACCGGCCTCGGCGTGCTCAACGTGTTCACCGCCAAGGGGCTGTTCCGGTGGGACTCGCCGTACCACCTCGGCACCGCCGGGCTGCAGCTCCACGACTTTGCGCTCGCCGGCCTCGCGCCGAACCGGCCGATCCTCGCGGTCGGTGTCGGTGTCGACGAGTGTCCTGACCCGATCCTTCGCGACGCGGGCCTCTCCCCCGACGGCGCGTGGCCGGTCACGCGGGTCGCGACCGAACGGCTCACCTCGGTCGGAGATCTGGTGCTCGGCGATCTCGTGCGCGCCGCGCACACTGGGCCGCCCGTGCTGGGTGAGCTCTACCAGCGGCTGTCGGGCGTGGCGCAACCGCTCTACCGCGTGGAGGACGTGCCGCTGAACCCGGCGCGCGCGGCGGCGGACGTCGGCGAGTCGCTCCCCGAGGGTGGCGTGGTCACACTCGAGCCGAGCACCGCGGGCTGGTGGATCGCGCGCACGTTGCCCACCACGCAACTCGGCAGTGTGCGCGTGCCTGCCGCCGGTCGACCCGGGCTCGCGGTCGCGGCCGCGCTGCTCGCGTCGATCGAGGGAAAGCCCGCGGTCGCGGTGGTCGAGGCGCCGATCGGGCCGGAGAACCGTGCGCTTATCGAGCTCGCCCGTTCGCGTGACACCGATCTCGTCGTCGCGGTGTGGGGCAACGACGGCGACATCGCGTCGCCCGAGGACCACCGCGAGCAACTGCGCGCCGCGCTCGCGAAACCGGGGGTGACCGAGCTCCCGGTACCGGTTTCCTTCGCGGCTGCCACCGAATTGCTGACCGAAGCGGCGGGCCCACTCGCGGCATGGGGCGCCTGATGGCCGGGACCGGACCACTCCAGGGCATTCGCATCATCGACCTTTCGATCGCGGCGACCGGCCCGCTCGCCTGCGCGCTCCTCGCCGACCAGGGCGCCGAGGTGATCAAGGTCGAGCGGCCGGGCATCGGCGACATCGGGCGCTGGGTCGGCGTGTCGGTGAACGGCATGAGCGCGCTGTACGCGGCGTGCAACCGCGGCAAGCGCTGCATCGCCGTCGACGTGCAGACCGACCAGGGTCGTGACATCGTGCGCCGACTCGCGCAAGACGCCGACGTGTTCGTGCAGAACTTCCGCCCGGGCACGCTCGACCGTCACGGCCTCGGGTACGCCGACCTGCGCAATGGGCACGACGACCTCGTCTACGTGTCGCTCTCCGGCTTCGGGGCGGTGGGTCCGTACGCGGAAAAGTCGGCCTACGACACGGTGATCCAGGCATACGGCGGATTCGGTGCCAACCAGGCCGATCCGGCCGACGGCAACCCGGTGTTTTTGCGCCAGACCGCGGCCGACAAGGTCACCGCATTCACGGCCGCGCAGGCGATCACCGCGGCGCTGCTCGCGCGCGAGCGCGGTCACGGCGGCCAGCACGTGGAGCTCTCGATGCTCGACGCCGTCGTGTCGTTCTTGTGGGCCGACGCCGCAGGCAACGAAGTGCTGATGGACAGCGACGGCTCGCGGCCATCGAGCTTCGTCGCGACGTTCCGCCCGTTCCGCTTCCTCGACGGCTGGGGCATCGCCACGCCCACCAGCGATCACGACTTCGTCGGCATCATGCGCGCGTTCGGCATCGAAGGTGCGGGAGACCCGCGCGTCGCGACCATCGCCGAACGCGTGCAGCACGGCGACATGACCAGCCAGATGATGAACCAGTGCTACGAGGTCGCGGCCACGCTCACGACCGAGGACGCGATGGCGCGATTGAACGCGCAGCGCGTGCCGTGCGGTGTCGTGCTGTCACCGGCCGAGCTGGTCGACGACCCGCACGCGCAGGCGATCGGGCTCTTCGTCGAGCGCGAGCATCCGGTGGTGGGAAACCTTCGCCTCCCCCGGCATCCGATTCTCTTCAACGAGACGCCCGCAGAGCTCGGCACCGGTGCGCCCGCGCTCGGCGAGCACACCGACGAGATCCTCGCCGAGATCGGCTTCGGCGATCGCGTGGCTGACTTGCGCGCCGACGGCGTCGTGGCGTAGAGCGACCATCACGAGGAGGTGGCCATGCCGAGGGGTCCGATGCTGGACGACAAGGTGGCGATCGTCACGGGCATCGGGCCCGGGATGGGGCGAAGCATCGCGCTTGCCCTCGCCCGCGAGGGCGCCGACATCGTGCTGGCCGCACGCCGCGAGGAGCGGTGCAACGCCGTCGCCGACGAGATCCGCGAGCTCGGGCGCGTTCCCCTGGTGGTATCCACCGACATCTCCAAGCCGGCCCAGTGTGACGATCTCGTCGACGCCGCGCTCGAGCACTTCGGCGGTGTCGACGTCTTCGTCCAGAACGGCCACCACCCCGGCGACTGGACGGCGGCCGTCGACGCCGACCTCGACTCGTGGCACGAGATCATGGAGATCAACTTCTTCGGCGCACTGAAGCTCGTGCAGCGCGTCGTGCCGGTGATGGCGGAGCGCAGCGGCGGCCGGATCATTCTGGTGAACTCGGGCGCGATGATCAGCAACCCGGCGACGATGGGTGCGTACTCGGCGTCGAAGGCCGCGCTCGGAAGCCTGGTGCGCACACTGTCGAACGAGGTGGCGACGACCGGCGTGCTCGTCAACGGTGTGACGCTCGGGCCGGTCCAAGGTGAGAACTACTCGCGGTTCGTGCCGGGCGAGACCGACGAGGAGAAGGCAGCGGCGGTCGAGGAACGGGGTCAGGCGTTGCCGCTCGGCCACATCCCGACCCCCGACGAGTGCGCGGGCGCGGTGCTGTTCTTCGCGTCCGACCTGTCGGCATCGATTACCGGTCAACATCTCGCCGTCAACGGAGGTCAGTGGGTGTCATGAAGACCTATCGAGTGATCCAGTGGGCCACCGGCTCGATCGGGCAGATCTCGATCCAGTCGTTCGTGCGCAACCCGCAATTCGAGCTGGTCGGCTGCTACGTCACGTCGGCCGAGAAGGTGGGCCGCGACGCGGGTGAGCTTGCGGGCATCGACCCCATCGGCGTGATCGCAACCAACAACGTCGACGAGATCCTGGCGTTGGACGCCGACTGCGTGCACTACGCGCCGCTCTACGTCGACCTCGACGCGATGTGCCGGATCCTCGAATCGGGCAAGAACCTCGTGACGCCTTCCGGCTTCACTTTCGCCGACTCCACCCGTCCCGACGAGGTCGAGCGCTTGCGCACGGCGTGCAAGGAGGGCAGCACCTCGCTGCACGGCACCGGCATCCACCCGGGCTTCTCGGGTGACCTCCTGCCGATCACGATGGCCCGCCTCAGCTTCTCGATCGAGCAGATCATCGTGCAGGAGCTGGCCGATCTCCGCCGGCACCCGTCGAAGAAGATGGTCTTCGACGGCCTCGGCTTCGGACGTGACCCCGACGAGGCGCGCGCCAACCCGAGCCCGCTCGTGCTCACGATGGACAACATCTTCCGCGAGTCGCAAATGATGGTCGCGGCAGCGCTCGGCCTGGAAGTTGACGAGTACACCCACGAGTACGACGTCGCCGTCACCAAGCGGCGGCTCGAGATTCGATCGGGCGTGATCGAGAAGGGCAGGATCGGCGGCGAGCGCTTCGAGTGGATCGCGTGGTCCAACGGCAAGCCGCGCATCGTGTTCCGCTCGTTCTGGAAGGCCGACGACGACCTCGAGCCCAACTGGGACCTGAAGCACCTGAAGTACCAGCTGATCATCGAGGGGGTGCCTTCGGTGAACGTGACGCTCGAGCCCGCCGCGTCGCACACCGGGCGTGACGTGGAGGAGACCGACGACATGGGCATCTACGGGCGCTACTGGACCGCGATGAACGGCGTCAACGCGATCCCCGCCGTGTGCGAAGCACTCCCCGGCATCCGCACCCACCTCGACCTGCCCTTCGTGCAACCGAAAGGCCTGTTCGACTGACCACCCCCCCACGCAACTTGCGTCAGCTGTGGGCGCTATACGCCCTCTGCTGACGCCGGTTCGTTGGTGGGGGCGTCGTGGTCGTCGATCCAGGTGTCGATGCGCTTCCACCACTCGAAGAGCCAATCGATCAACAGCTCTTCGTCGTGGGGCACCTCGGCCGCGGGCACGCGCCAGTAGCGGGCGTGAACCGGCCGGCGGGCGGGAAGCGTGCGCACGATGTCGGCGAATGTCCCGACCTCCTCGAGCACGGTGTGGGCGACGAACACGACGTCGGCCTCGGGCGCAGCGAGGATGGCGGCGAGCACCCCGCCGTGCTTCGGTGGCAGCACGTTCGTCAGATCCTCCGCCCGTTCCGCGTGCTCGTGATGACCCTCGCTGCGGAGCCGCGCGATCGCCTGGTCGCGGAGCTTCTCGGTGAAGTCGTGCCCCTCCGGAAAGATCACGAACGCATCGAGGTCACCCATCTCCGCCGCCAGCCGAGCCGCGGCCGCGCGGTTGGTCTCGCTCTTGGCGGGGTCGCGGTCGATGAACAGATTGGGCAGCCGGTTCCCGAGGATGTCAAAGACCGGCTCCCACTGCAGCAGCGCGAGCATCACCACGCGCGGCCGGCGGCGAAAGCTCGAGAGCATCTTGCCGACGAGCATCAGAGAGTTGCCGAGACCGGCGTGACGGCAGCACACGAGCACGGGTCCGGGCTGATGAGGCCCGTCATCCACGACGACGATCCGGACCCTGAGCAGTGTCTTCGCGGCGACTGACAGTGCGCGCAGCCAGAAACGCATGAAGCCGTAGTGCGCGGTGTCCATCCACCGGGCGCGCATCCAGAGGCCGAAGCCCGAGAGGATCCAGAGCCCGAAGAGCGCCATGATGCCGACGACTTCGAGGACGAGGTATGCGACACCGAACAACGTGAGCAGGAAGAGCCGCGCACCGTCTCGCCGGATCAGGTCCACGACAGCCGCGACGACCAGTATCACCGGCGAGAGCACGATGAGCACGAGGCACAGGACGATGACGAGCGGAGCGACCACGAGCCGCCGGACGATCCGTGGCGGCGGCTTGATCACATCGCCGCCAGGTACTCGACCGTCGCCGCGTGTGCGCGTTCCATGCGCTCGCCGACGTTGGAGAAGTCGCGGTACCGGAGTTGCGAGAGGTCACTGAAACGCGGAGGGTCGGGGTCACCGGTCGGGAGCACGTGCGCGACCACACCATCGGGCAGCGTCGCGAGGTCGCGTACGAACCGGTGCCGGCGGGCGATCTCGAACGAGACCGCGGCGACCTCCCATGGGTTGCGCGGGGCAACGAGTGGCTGGTCGATCCGTCCCACGTGCAGGACGTAGATCTCGGTCGCGCCGAGCGCAACCGCGCGCTGGATGGGAACGCTGTTCACGATCCCACCGTCGAGGTAGTGCTCGCCGCCGATCTCGACGGGAGGCAGCAGACCTGGTACCGCGCACGACGCGAGGATTGCGTCCACGATCGGTCCGTCGGCGAACCACTCTTCCGCCGCGCGCTCGATGCACGCGGCGACGCACTGGAACGGCACCTCCAGCTCGTCGAAGCGAGTGACCGGCAGCAGCCGCTCGATCAATGCGCGCAAGGGCGCGTTCGAGTGCACATGGGTACGCGTTCGTACGAGACTGGTCGCGCCCCCGAGGAACGAACCTGCGAACACCTTGGCCTTGGCAAGGCCGAGCCAGGTCGAGGCGAGCCGGTCGACCGCGGCAAGGGACGGCTCGGCGGCGATCCCCACTCCGTTGAGCGCGCCGACCGACGTCCCCAAGATCAGGTCTGGCTCGACGCCACGCTCGACCAGCGCGCGCAGCATCCCGACCTCCGCCGCGCCGAGCTGGCCTCCCCCACCCAGCACGAAGCCCGTCGTCATCGGCTCACGATACGGTGTGCTCCTCGGTTATCCGCTCGCTTCGAAACGCATACCGGGGTGGCGGGAGCCGAAGACCTCGGTGGCCATGATCGACGCGAGCTCCTCGGCGCTCCACGCCTTGTCGCCCGACGACACCCACTTCTTCTCGGTCCACCCCTGCATGAGGATGAGACGGTCGTGAACGACCCGGATCACCTGACCGGTCACGTACTGGGCGTCGTCGCTCGCGAGCCACGCGACCACCGGCGACGAGTTCTTCGGGTCCATGCTGTTCCACTCGCCTTCGGGCAGGTCGTCGGGCTCGATCGCTTCTGCCGACCCGGGCACCGTCGCCGTGATCCGGGTGAGCCCGGCGGGCGAGATGCAGTTGGCCGTGACGCCCGTTTTGTAGAGCTCCTGTGCGAGCGTGAGCGTGAGGCCGACGATCGCAGCCTTGGCGGTCGCGTAGTTGGTCTGGCCGAAGTTGCCCCCGAGGCCCGCGCCCGACGTGGTGTTCACGATGCGCGCCTGGAGCGGACCTTCCTTCGCCCGCTCGCGCCAGTGCTTCGACGCGTGGTGCGACGGGCACCAGGTACCGCGCACGTGCACCTTCATGACCGCGTCCCAGTCTTCGACCTTCATGTTCCAGATCGCGGCGTCGCGGACGATGCCCGCGTTGTTCACGAGGATGTCGAGCCGGCCGAAGTCTCCGATCGCCTGCTGGACCATCGCGCCGGACTGCTCGTAGTCGGACACGTCGGCGAAGTTCGGTACGGCCACTCCCCCACGATCGGCGATCAGCTTCACGGTGTCGTCGGCCGCGGTGCCACTACCTTCGCCGCGCTCGGAGCCGCCGAGGTCGTTGACCACGACCTTCGCGCCCTGCTTCGCCAGTTCCATCGCGTGGCCGCGGCCGATGCCGTGCCCCGCGCCGGTGACGATCGCGACCTTGCCGTCGAGCATTCCCATCTCACACCTCGTCGTCTCTGCGTCGTCGTGGTCGCCCGGAACGAGGGCACTGTATATTCCCAGCCTTGATCGAGCCGACTGGCGAGCCCGCACCGGCAGCACTGAGCGGGGTGCGCGTGCTCGACCTGGCCACACTCTTTCCCGCGCCGATGGTCGCGGCGATGCTCGGCGACCTCGGCGCCGACGTCGTGAAGGTCGAACCCACGGGTGGCGATCCCCTGCGTGTGACCGGCGCCATGCGCGGCGACCGCACGTTCGTGTGGGCGCTCGCCGACCGCAACAAGCGCGCGGTGTGCGTCGACTACGACACCGCCGACGGTGTCGAGCTGGTACAGCAGCTCAGCGCGGTGGCCGACGTCGTCGTGCTGAACCAGCCGCAGCGCGTGCTCGAACGGTGGGGCTGCACGTACGACGAGATCGCGGCGCGCAACCCCGGCGCGATCGTGGTGCTGGTGACCGGGTTCGGCGCCGACGGACCCAACGCCGAGCGGGCGGGTAACGGAACCGTGCTCGAGGCCTACGGGGGCCTGACGCACATGACGGGGGAAGCCGATGCTGCGCCGGTGCTGTCGTCGGTGCCGATCGGCGACTACATGGGCGCGTTCTTCGGCGTCTCGGGCGTGCTGGCTGCGCTCTACTGGCGCGACGCACGCGGCGGCACCGGCCAGCTCGTCGACGTGAGCATCTACGAAGCCGTCCTGCAGTTCCTCGGGCCGGCGATGGTCGCCTGGTCGCCGGGTGAGCCGGCACCGGCGCGGACGGGAAGCCGCATTCCGGTCGCCACCCCCCGCAACGTGTACCGCACGGGCGACGCACGGTGGGTCGTGATCTCCGGACCGGTCGACGCGCAGGTGTTGCGGATCCTCGAGCTCATGGGCACCGACACCGAGGACGCGCGCGCGAAGTTCGGACGCGCGACGGAACGAAACGCGCACGCCGACGAGCTCGACGCCCTGGTCGCAGACTGGGTCGGCACACAGGATGCCGCTGCGCTGGTCGACGCGCTGGTCGCGGCGCGGATCCCTGTGACCGTGGTGAACGACGTGGAGAGCCTGCTGGCCGACGCACACGTGCAGGCGCGCTCGAGCATTTCGGTCGTCGACGACCCCGAGCTCGGCACGCTACACATGCCCGCACCCGCGCCACACCTGAGCCGCACGCCGCCGCGCATCACCAGCACCGGCCCTGCGCTCGGCGCCGACACCGACGACGTCGTGCGCGATTGGCTGGGTGAGACATGACCGACGACGCGACCACGCCCCGTCCGCCCGAGGGCGACTGGCTCGGCACGCCCTACGTGCGATTCGAGCGTCACGGAAGCATCGCGCACTGCATGGTCGACCGGCCCGAAGTACGGAACGCGATGACGGGCGCGATGTACTTCGCGGTGCGGTACGCGGTCGACCTCGTGAACCGCGACGACACGCTCGCCGGCATGATCATCACCGGCACCGATCCCGTGTTCATCCCCGGTGGTGACCTCGGCGGCTCGCTGATCGACGACTGGGGCACGAGCTATCTCGGCATGGACAACGTTCCCTTCGACGCGATCCGCAATTCGCGTAAGCCGGTGATCAGCGCGGTCAACGGCATCTGTCAGGGCGGCGGCCTGCTCATCGCGATCATGTCGGACATCGCGGTTGCCAGCGACCGGGCGACGTTCCGCGCGCCGGAGCTGTACCGCGGCGTCGCCGACACCGGATACGCCACGTACCTTCCGGCACAGATCGGCCAGGCGCGAGCCAAGCTCATGCTGTTCACCGGGCTCCGCATCGACGCGCACCAGGCCGTCGACTGGGGCCTCGTGGCCACAGTGGTGCCGCACGAGGAGCTCATGGCCGAGGCAACCGAGCTCGTGAAGGCGTGCTGCCGCTGCGCACCGAACGCCCGCGCCGAGGTGAAGCGCATCATCAGCGAGCGCTACGGCCACTACGACCGCATGACGATGGACGCCGGTCTCGCCGGGCCCGAAACCCTCGAAGGCTGGGAGTCGTTCCGCGACAAGCGCGCTCCGAGCTGGATCCCCGACGACATGCGCGACGACGGGCGTCTCTAGAGCCTTCTCTTACATGCGCGTGTGGCAGGGTGGTATCACAAGACGACGGACGAACGAGAGGGAGACACGATGCCGCTCTATCTATCGAGGTTCAGCTACACGCCGGAGACTTGGGCCAGGCTGATCGGCAACCCAGAGGACCGCCGGAAGGCCGCTCGGTCGTACATCGAGTCGGTCGGCGGGAATCTCCACGGGTTCTGGTACGCCTTCGGCACCCACGACGGCTACACCCTCTGGGAGGCCCCCGACAACGTGTCCATGGCCGCAGTTGCGCTGGCGATCAGCAGCGGCGGTGCGCTGAGCTCGTTGGAAACGACAGTCCTCCTGACCGTCGACGAAACGATGGATGCCCTGC
>JBBDHW010000059.1:0-16368 GCA_040880805.1 Acidimicrobiia bacterium
GACCCGCGGCCTCGCCAACACGGAAACCGCCCGCCACACGCCACTCACTCAACCCCGTTTTTCAGGTCGAAGTAGTTAGCAGGGTGCTGAAGAAGTGCGTTCTCGCCGACGGCGCGACGCTGCGACCTGCGCCTCTTCAGCGCCGAAACGCGTCCAAACCGGGTTTTTCAGCACCCTGTTAGGCGTTCGAGGACGTCGCTCAGCGGATGCAGCGAGGGGTGGGTGTCGTTATCTCGAACGCAAGACCTTTGCCGCATCGCGAGAATGTGCGGGTGGAGAACGTTGCGTGATGGAGCACGAAGCGAGCATCCGATTCACTGCTCGCCTACGGCTTGAACCCGCTGGTCCGGCCAACGCTGGTGCGCTGTGGCTCGTGCACAACGATGACGAGGTGGCTCGCTGGTATGAGGGCGGGAAGCCGAGCGCGGAGGAGGCCGCTCGGCAGGCGAGGTTCATGGGCGATTCGTGGCGGAGCCACGGGGTCCACAAATGGATCGCTTATGACCGGGTGAGCGGCGAGGTCGTCGGTGGCGGGGGTCTGTCGCGTACGCCGGTCGACGATGACTGGGGTCAGATCTATGCGCTCCTGCCGTCGGAACCGTGGGTGCGGCTGGCGCACAAGACCGATCACCCCTTCGCGGCGCATGCGCACTGGCTGGAGATCGGGTGGGCGCTGCGCCGCAAGTTCTGGGGACGCGGCTACGTGTCCGAGATTGGGCGCGCGGGGCTCGAGTTTGCATTCGCCGTCCTGGGCGTGGAGGCCGTGGTGTCGTGCACGGTTCGTCACAACCTGCGGTCCCGGGCTGTCATGGAGCGCGTCGGCATGCGGTACGCGGGTGAGATGAGGTCGTGGCGCGGTGGAAGGACTCGAAGGAGAGCAGGACGACGCGCCGTTCGCGGTGTGCGTCCTGCTAAGTCGAGATCTGAGCGGATCGCTTCGAACTCCGCCACAGAACGCGCCGACAGAACGCACTGCCGAATTCTGATGGCGCGGCGCACAGAACGAATACCTCTTTGTTGTCAAGTGGGGTCGTGGTGGGTGTGTGACGGCGCGCGAGGGTGTTCCCGGGCGCGGGGCTGGTTGTTGGTCGTAGCGTTGTGTCGGGTCCGGGAGTGACTACACCGAAGAGCGCCATCAGGGTGCGGAGCCGGCCACGCTGGCCTTAGGAGTCGTTCCCGTCTGTCCTCCCGGACCCTGCGCTATTGCTGGACGCGCTGCGCGTCGGCGATGAGGTGGCGGTAGATGACGTCGCTGATGCGACGCTTCAACGCGCGCAGCGCTTCTTTGCGGGTCTTGCCCTCGGCGACTTTGCGTTCGTAGTAGCCGCGTCCGGGACTGTGTGCGTGTCGGATCTGGGTGACCGCAGCCATGTGGATCGCGTGGTTCAGCTTGCGGTTCCCGCGACGCGAGAGCCGGTGTGTCTTGCGTCCCGCCGAGGAGAACTCGATGGGGGCGGTGCCGTTGTAGGCGGCGTAGCGAGCTTCGGTGGCGAAGCGGCACGGATCGCCGGTGTAGCCGACCCTCTGTGTCAACCTCAGCTGAGGCAGATCGGACTGCTGTTTCATTGAGCTGAGAGGGCGGGGAAGGACTCTCCCCGATGACCACGAGCATCACCGATTCGTTGGACGCGCGCGCCGATGCTGGCGCGATGGAAGACACGACTGATCCGGATCCCGAGGTGTTGGAGCGGGCGCGCGGCCCGCGCCGCTACTCGGCGAGGTACAAGGCTCGGGTCCTCGCCGAGTACGAGACGCTCGACAAGGCGGGCAAGGGAGCGTTGTTGCGACGCGAGGGCTTGTACACGTCGTTGATCACGGCGTGGCGTACACAACGCGACCGCGGTGCGCTCGAGGCGTTGGCCAAGCCGGCGGGACGAACACCAGCCGATCCTCGCGACCGTGAGATCGCGCGGTTGCGTAAGGAGAATGGACGCTTGTCGGGCGAGCTCGACAAGGCCCGCAAGGTGATCGAGGTCCAGGGAAAGCTCTCGGCGTTGTTGGAGCAACTCGCCACCGGCAGCGCAGCGGACGAGAGGGGCGAGACGCAATGATCGATGAGGCCATGGTCGAGTTGGTGCCGCTGGTCGGTGTGCGCGCCGGCTGCGCCGCGCTCGGCGAACCCCAAGCGCGTTGGTATCGCCGGCACCGCCAGAGCCCGTCACCCGAGCGGCCCGAACGCGTCCCGGCACCCCAGCCGCGGGCGCTCACCGAGGTTGAGCGTAAGGAGCTGCGGCGGGTGCTCAACTCTGAGGAACACGTCGACGAGGCACCGGCGACGGTCTACGCCAAGCTCCTCGACCAGGGCATCTACCTGGCGTCGGTGCCGACGATGTATCGGGTGCTACGCGAACACGACGAGGTACACGAACGACGACGTCACGCCACCCACCCGGCGGCCAAGAAACCCGAACTCGTCGCGGCCGGCCCGAACGCCGTGTGGTCCTACGACATCACCAAGCTGCTCGGCCCAGCCAAGTGGACCTACTACTACCTGTACGTGATCATCGACATCTTCAGCCGCTACGTTCCCGGCTGGCTCCTGGCGCGAGCCGAGCGCGCCAACCTGGTCGAGGCGCTCCTCACCGAGACCATCACCAAGCAACAGATCAGACACGGTCAGTTGACCATCCACGCCGACCGCGGATCGCCGATGACCGCGAAACCGGTCGCGTTCTTGCTCGCGGATCTCGGGGTCACCAAGTCACACTCCCGGCCCCACGTCTCGAACGACAACCCGTTCTCCGAAAGCCAGTTCCGCACCCTGAAATATCGTCCCGCGTTCCCTGAACGCTTCGGCAGCTTCGAAGACGCGCATGCGTTCTGCGGACGGTTCTTCGGTTGGTACAACGACGAGCACCGCCACTCAGGCATCGGGTTCCACACCCCCGCCGACGTCCACTACGGACGCGCCGAACTCCTACAAGCCCAGCGCGCTCACGTGCTCACCGACGCGTACGCCGAACACCCCGAACGGTTCGTGCGCAAGCCGCCGACACCGCCCGCGCTGCCCACCATCGCCTGGATCAACGAACCACAGGAGGACACCGCCACGACACAATGATTCCCCAAGAAATCTGCCTCACAAAGGTTGACACGCGCCGCGATGAGCATCGCGGCGATGACCGGTCCGACCCCGAAGATGTCGGTGAGTGTGGTTCCCGACGCGGTCACGGCGGCGGTGATGCGCCGCCGCGATTCGCGTATTTGGGTGTCGATGTGGACGAGGTCCTCGAGGAGCTCGAGCGCCATCGCGTGACGCTCAACGGCGGCAGCACCGATCGGCTGGAGGCTGTCGAGGAGCTGGGAGGCTTGTGCGACAACGATTTCTTTGGTGATCCCGCCCGGGTGGAGCTCTGCGACGAGCGCATGGAGGCGACAGCACACCTTGTTGCGCCAGCGGGCCAGATCCAGATTGCGTTTCGCGAGCACCCGCAGCACGGTCACGTGGTCCTCGGGACGCACCACCGTCAGCGCCGGTGCGCGCAACGCCGCCACCGCGACCGCACGGGCGTCGTTGGGGTCGTTCTTATCGGAACGGCCAGTTCCCAACACGCGCACCCGCGCTGCGAGCGTGGCGGGAACATCGACGACCGTCTCGCCGGCGGCCAGGAGTTGCTGCGCGAGGAGATAGCCGAGCCCCGCGGCCGACACGCACGATCCTCGAACCCTCGCGCCCACGTGAGCAGCTGTGCGCTTTGGCGTTTGCTCGCTCGTAGCTTCAACCGGGCGAGCTCGACTTCGTGGCCGTCGATCGCGACCGCCGTGTGCGTCGACTTGTGCGGGTCGATACCAATCATCACCATCACCGTGATCCTCCTTGTCGAAAATGAGAACCGCGGCGGGCACTCCTGATTGCAGATGTTCGATGTGCGTTCCTCTTTCGAGCCACACCACGGCGAGATCCCGACGGGCCAACAGCTCGTTCGTCAGCCAACCCCACCAGGGCAGCAGGCACAGAGGGAGAGTGACCCCGCCGGGACCTCTACGACGCTACGAACAACCGCAACCCCGTGCCATCACACAATCAGGCACCTCGGTCGTTGCGTACGTGAGCAACAACTCGAGTTGAGTCCTGCTCGCCGGCTACCTGGAGTCGGAGAAACAGCGGACTTGACGATCCAGCGTCGACCATTGCGCGATGGTTGTCCGGTGGAGAGCGTCCTGTGGGAGTGAGTCAGCGACACGGACTCGTCGTCAACGCCAACGAGACGCCCGTCGAGCTTCGGTTCGGCTTCTTGGGAATGGCCGGGTGGTTGGTCGCCGCGTTCCGGCTGCCGCAACTTCCCGATCAGGCTGGCGAACGTCCGAAGTGGGAAGACAACTCAAACGACTGGTCGTTTCAGCAGTGGACCGGGCGCTTGCGCGAGACGGTGTGGCTCTTCGACCTCGCAGGCCGCCGGTTGACGGAGGCGGCGTCCGCCTTGCTCCAAGAACTGGCGCTAGGCAGTTCGGACATGCAGGCCCAGCGTCCTGAGGTGCACGTCGAGCTGGCCCTGTTCCTCGACTCAGCTCTGTCGTACCTCCGCATCCAGGCCGATTGCGTCGCTCATCTTGTACCGCAGCTGTACGGCATGGAGGGGCGGAAGGCGTCAATCACGACGCGAAGCTTCCACGACCAACAGAAATGGTTCCGCGAGAAGCGCCCTGAGTTCGATCCCACCTACAAGGCAATCCTCGAGGAAGAGCGGGACTGGTTCGAATCGATACGTGGACTCGACCCGCTGCCCAGCAAACAACCCGGGATGCGCGACATGAGGACTCACACCGACGCCCGATATCAGCTTGTGGTGCACACCGACGACCACGGCATCTCATCGCTCCGTCCGGGGCTGGTCGATGCAACCGGCTACCGGTACGAAAACGTTCTCCAAGAGTTGCGGACCGCGGTTGCCGGCTACTGCCGTTTCCTCGATCACTCCCTTCAGCATTTCGAGTCGATGATCGCCGAACACCTCGATGCTGATTCGCGAAACATGTTCGAGCAAGCGATCGAGCGCCCGCTCATGCAGATCGACGGGGTGCCCTTGGAAGCCTGTGCCGGCCTCTGGCCGGCCATCGTCGAGCCGCGACCGGGCATACACGCATAGCCACGAGTGCAACAAGGTCCAAGCCGCGACCGAACGGGAACTTAGGGTGACCGAGTGGCACAGGATCTCGCACAGTTCGTTCGGACCCATCTGACGCACGAGCTTGAATACATGCTCGTAGCAGCTACGACTTGGTGCGCATGCCATCCTGATACGCGCGAAGCCTGGCCGAAGCATCTCGTTGCCACCGCGGAATACGGCGCGTTCGTGCATCAGCGTGCTCTCTTCGAGCTCTTTTGCGAGCATCGCGAGAAGGAGGGCGCGTACCAGAGTCGCGCCAGGCTCGGTCATCTTGAGCCCTTAGCGTCGCCGCTGTACACCTCCTGGATGAAGCACCTCAACGCGGCGGTCGCCCACGTGTGGGCACGGTGGAAGGCTCCGGCGCCCGTCGGGGGAGGCGAACACCTCAAGAACAAAGTCGCCGACTTTGCGTCAGAAATCGTTCGACTGTGGCGCGCCCTTGAGCAAGGCACTCCTGATGCACAAGTCACGCACGTGCTGACGCAATCACGCGAAGCGAGCATCAAGAAGGCGCGAGCTGCTGCGATCAAGATGGGGACACCCGACCTTGACTGGTCTCTGGAAGACCCCTTCGTTGCATGGGCGGACCGGAAATGGTGGCTTGCCCTCGACTGACGACCGCCGTCCCACTGTTCAGATACAGAACCACGCACCGAACGACGAGGTCCGCGTCAAAATCGAGAGTGCAGAACGGCACGTAGGTCGCGCCCTGGTTCCGGCGTTGCTCGGCACTTCCCGCCTCGTTGATCTGTGCGCTGCTGTCCGTGGCAGAACGAGCGCCATTCAGGGCAATCGGTGCGCGTGATCTTAGGTTTGCGCGGATGCGCCCACGAGCATCCAGTCACCCCGTGATCTGTGCACAATCTCGACGAAGTGATTCCAACCGCCGGCGCGTTCTGTACTGAACTGGTACACAGTCGTACCTGCCTGCGGCCGCGTCATCACCGTGGGGGAAAGATTGCCAAACCTGCGCTGTTTCGAGCGGAGCTGACGACGGTAGGCGGTAACGATCTTTCCCGGATCGTCCGTGACGCGCAGCACAGCGACCCAGTCGTAGCTACCGGCAAAGCCATTGACAGCGGGACCGACAGGTGCCGCAGCGGTGCTGCCGGGCTCAACCTTCAGGGGCGGCGCAACGAACCCCGACAGCGCCTTATACGAATCGCCGAACAAGAAGTCGCCGGGTCGCGCGAGGCGCTCCCAGTCTCTGGGCACCGCAGGTGGCTCGGGTCCGGGCTGGGCGTCGGTCGGGAGCGTGGAGTCCAGGAACACGCCGTTCGGTTGATCGGGATCGTTGTAGACGATCGTGAGATGGGACATCGGACCGTACAAACCTGGGCCACGCATCAGGCTGAACGTCACTCTCCGGGAGTCGTTGGTCGAGTCGTCCGCGCCCATCGCGAAGCACTCGTAAATCTCGGTGCTGATGCGATTGAAGGCGCAGAGGGTCGGCGGAGGAAAATGCAGTTCCATACCAGCCGCTCTCGCTTGTCGTTGGTACGACGCCATGACCGTGCGAGGGTCACCTGTGACAAGCAGGATCGCTCGCCAGCCACGATCAATGATCGGTTCCGCTTGGTGGTACACGATGGGAATGGGAAAGACGTCACCGACCAGCGCGGTACCCGCGGCGACGGAGAATCCATTACCGAGCTTCGTCCCTACCGGTTGCAGTGCCGCCGCGTCGACCGGGATACCTCCGAACCTCGCGACGCCTCCGGACGCAGAGAGAGCGGTAAGCAATATCACGACACCGGCCACCAATGCTGACGCTCTTCGCACGCAGGGTGAGCGTACGAGCGCGGCGACACTCATCATCGTCACCTCAGCACAATGGCGGCCGCGGTACAGATCGTGCCGCCAGAACGCGCGTCGAGTCACGACATCAGCGAGTACAGATCGGCATCTCTGAAGGAGTGGGGCCGTGTCAAGGGGTCCGACGCAGAAAAGTCGTTGGGGTGGTTGGTGACGCGGGATCGGGCTGGTGAGCGTGAGGCGCGCGCGGTCGTGGCGACGCGCGCGCTGCGTGTCGTGGTGTCGGGAATTCGGTTGTGTTCAGCTCGCGAACACGCGAGGTCCGCACCAGGGTTCCCTCATGCGGTGAGGGACGGCAGGCTCGGCTGCCGAGTCATCTCTTCGCCCACTTCCGGGCGCATGGTGCGGTCCGGCCACGACCAGCAAGGGCTCAATCACATACCCCGACTCGCCAGCACGCTGGGAGTCATGCCGATACACGAGCTCGCTTGTGGTCGCGTCCGAGCGCTCACGCTGCCACGGCTTCGTTGTCGCGCAAACAGCGGATCTCGCCGTCGCGCAGGCCGTAGTAGATCAGCGTGAGGAGTTTGCGGGCCACCGCGACGCGTGCCTTGTTGGTGCCGCGCCGCTCGGCGATGCGGTAGAAGTCCGCTTTGAGTTTGGGGCCGCCCTTGTACGCGGCGACCGCTTCGAGTGCAGCCCAGCACACCAACCGGTTGCCCATCTTGGAGATCGAGCCGCGCGTCACCTTGGTGTCGGACTCGCGGTGACGGGGCGTGAGACCGGCCCAGGAACACAATGCTTCCGCGGAACGGAACCGGGAGACGTCACCGATCTCGGCGACAAAGATCGCGGCCATGGTCCGTCCGACCCCGGTGAGGGCTTCCCTCTGTGTCAACCTCAGCTGAGGCAGATCGGACTGCTGTTTCATTGAGCTGAGAGGGCGGGGAAGGACTCTCCCCGATGACCACGAGCATCACCGATTCGTTGGACGCGCGCGCCGATGCTGGCGCGATGGAAGACACGACTGATCCGGATCCCGAGGTGTTGGAGCGGGCGCGCGGCCCGCGCCGCTACTCGGCGAGGTACAAGGCTCGGGTCCTCGCCGAGTACGAGACGCTCGACAAGGCGGGCAAGGGAGCGTTGTTGCGACGCGAGGGCTTGTACACGTCGTTGATCACGGCGTGGCGTACACAACGCGACCGCGGTGCGCTCGAGGCGTTGGCCAAGCCGGCGGGACGAACACCAGCCGATCCTCGCGACCGTGAGATCGCGCGGTTGCGTAAGGAGAATGGACGCTTGTCGGGCGAGCTCGACAAGGCCCGCAAGGTGATCGAGGTCCAGGGAAAGCTCTCGGCGTTGTTGGAGCAACTCGCCACCGGCAGCGCAGCGGACGAGAGGGGCGAGACGCAATGATCGATGAGGCCATGGTCGAGTTGGTGCCGCTGGTCGGTGTGCGCGCCGGCTGCGCCGCGCTCGGCGAACCCCAAGCGCGTTGGTATCGCCGGCACCGCCAGAGCCCGTCACCCGAGCGGCCCGAACGCGTCCCGGCACCCCAGCCGCGGGCGCTCACCGAGGTTGAGCGTAAGGAGCTGCGGCGGGTGCTCAACTCTGAGGAACACGTCGACGAGGCACCGGCGACGGTCTACGCCAAGCTCCTCGACCAGGGCATCTACCTGGCGTCGGTGCCGACGATGTATCGGGTGCTACGCGAACACGACGAGGTACACGAACGACGACGTCACGCCACCCACCCGGCGGCCAAGAAACCCGAACTCGTCGCGGCCGGCCCGAACGCCGTGTGGTCCTACGACATCACCAAGCTGCTCGGCCCAGCCAAGTGGACCTACTACTACCTGTACGTGATCATCGACATCTTCAGCCGCTACGTTCCCGGCTGGCTCCTGGCGCGAGCCGAGCGCGCCAACCTGGTCGAGGCGCTCCTCACCGAGACCATCACCAAGCAACAGATCAGACACGGTCAGTTGACCATCCACGCCGACCGCGGATCGCCGATGACCGCGAAACCGGTCGCGTTCTTGCTCGCGGATCTCGGGGTCACCAAGTCACACTCCCGGCCCCACGTCTCGAACGACAACCCGTTCTCCGAAAGCCAGTTCCGCACCCTGAAATATCGTCCCGCGTTCCCTGAACGCTTCGGCAGCTTCGAAGACGCGCATGCGTTCTGCGGACGGTTCTTCGGTTGGTACAACGACGAGCACCGCCACTCAGGCATCGGGTTCCACACCCCCGCCGACGTCCACTACGGACGCGCCGAACTCCTACAAGCCCAGCGCGCTCACGTGCTCACCGACGCGTACGCCGAACACCCCGAACGGTTCGTGCGCAAGCCGCCGACACCGCCCGCGCTGCCCACCATCGCCTGGATCAACGAACCACAGGAGGACACCGCCACGACACAATGATTCCCCAAGAAATCTGCCTCACAAAGGTTGACACGCGCCGCTTGGATGGCCTGGTAGCCGCGGTCGTCGCGCAGCTGCTGGTGGATCTTGCGTTCCAACGCCACGACTTCGCGGTCGTAGACCTTGATGAGATCCCGCAGCGACTCGACCCGCACCATGTACGCGTCCGCGAGTTGCATCTCATCGAGGTGACGTTGCCCGCCCGGCCCGAACATGTCGCCCAGCGCTGGCAGCACCCCCTCTTTGGCCATCACCGCGTGCACCTGAGCCTTCAGCCCCGAGCGCAGCTGCACCAACTTCGCCCGGTAGCGCACCAGCTCGCGCAACTCCCGGACCGCCGGCGGCGCGATCCACGCCTCCGCCAATCGACCCAGCCGCAACAGATCCGCGAGATCACGCGCGTCGCGTTCGTCGTTCTTGACCCGACGGTTCCCCCAATCGTTGCCTGACGGATGCGACAGATGCACACGGAACCCCGCGTCTTGGAGCAGGTCCACTGCCCAGTACCAGCCGTACGTGGCCTCGATCACCACCTCCGCGTCCGAACCCGCCTTCGCGACCTCCTCGAGCAACACCCACGGATCGTTCGCGATCCGAACACACTCGAGCTTCTCGCCATCCGCGTCCATCGTGTAGATCACCGACCGCCGACGATGCAGATCAATACCGACGTAACGTCCACCCACAGGGGCCTCCCTTCCTCACGACGAGGACTTGGTTTGTGAAGCCCCGAGTCTCACCGACTCGGATCCTCACGGGGAGCGGAGGCCCCGCTCCTTCATCGCATCACCTATCCGTTGCGCCTGACTTCGCGCGACGAGATGCGCTGGGAATCAGACCTCATCTGGGAGGGTGTTCGGGTCTGAGCCAGAGGAGTGCTCATGTCCGATCCCAAGCCTGTGGTGTCGAGGAGACCGAAGCGGTTCTTGTCGGCCGAACAGAAGTACGAGCTGTGGTTGAAGGTCCTCACCGGGGAGCTGACCTCCCAGCAGGCGGCGCTGGAAGCGGGCGTGGATCGCACGACGATCATGACGTTGCGCAAGGTGGCCAAGGACGGCGCGATCGCGGCGTTGCAAGCGTCGAGGCCGGGTCGACGTGGCGATGCGGCGGAGCTGACCGAGGCGGCCAGATTGCGCGCCGAGAACGCGCGGTTGGCGACCACGATCGTGGAGCTCTCGATCGAGCTCGTCGCGTTACGGGGAAAAGTCTCCTGGGGTTGAGCGGCCCGATCCCCGGCCGGGTGGACGGGGCCGTCAAGGACAAGCTGCTGGCGATCATCGAGGAGTGCTGCGCAGCAGGCTGGTCACTCGAGCGTGCGTGTCAGACGCTCCAGATCGATCGGCGGCGGGTGTGGCGCTGGCAAGCCCGCCGTGCGTTCGACACGCTCGATGACCATCGCCCGGGCGGGAACGCGATCCATGGGCTCATGCCGTCTGAGATCGACGCGATCCTGGCGCTGGCGGAGGAGTGGGGTCCGATCGACTGTTCGCATCGCAAGCTCGCACACCGCGGCTCCTACCTGGAACGGGTGTGGGTCGCGCCCTCGACGGTGCGGCGTGTTCTGGCTGCTCACGACGTGGGTCTGCCCGCTCCGCTACCGCGGCCCGCGCCACGGGAACGCGCGCCATGGCCCGAATGGGTGGAGTATCGCCCGAACCAAGTGTGGGGCTACGACGTCACCCACTTCTCGCGGTGCCGGCGCGCCCCGAACTGCTTCGCGATCATCGACTTGGTGTCCCGCAAGTGGATCGACACGCTGCTCTCAGCTGAAGAGACCGCCATCCAGACCCGCAACGTGTTCGTGCGCGCGCTCGAGCTCGAAGACCTCATCGAACTCGTCGAGGACCGCCTCGACACCGGCGAGCTCCCCGACGTCGACGACATCCCGATCCTGTTGGCGGTCTCCGACAACGGCGCGCCCATGACCGCCGATGCGACGCGGGCGTTCATGGCCCTGTGCTCCATCGCGACCCATTTCGGCCGCCCTGGTGTGCCCACCGACCAGGCACCGATCGAGAGTTTCTTCGGGCACGTCAAGAGCGAGTGGCCGCACCTCGAGACCATCACTGACCCCCAGATCCTCGGCGCCGAACTCGAACGCGTCCGGATCGAGTACAACAGCGTTCGCTTGCATGCCGCGATCGGATACGTCACCCCCGACGACGAACACCAAGGACGCGGTGAGGCGATCCGCGCCGCGCGCCGAGCCGGCCTCGAACGCGCCGACCAAGCCCGCCGCACCTACCACCGACACAACCGAAACCGTCGCCCGGAGACCCGCTCATGATGTGGTCTGAAAAACCCGAGATCCGTCGCGCGAAGTCAGAAACGCCTCACCTACGCGCCGGGTGCGCGCGCTGGGTAGTGCGATGCTCTCGACTGGCACACCGTGAACGCAGTTCACGGACGGTCCTATGTGGCGTCTGTGTCAATTCATGGGCCTGCGTCCGACGCGTGTCCGAAACGCCGGCGCCCAGTGGCGGAGGTCGGCTTGTGGGGAAATCCGTTTGCCGCGATTGATGCTCGGGTGAGAGCCTCGTGCATCCTCGAGGCGAAAAGGGCCTTCTTGGCGGTGTACCCGGCGGACTTGACTGATTGGTTGGCTGACGAGCGCATTGTCGATCGCGGCTTTGCTCATGCGTGGCGATCGAGGGTCGGCGACGCGAACGGCGAGGTGTTCTTCGAGCAGTTGGTGCTCGATCACCTCGACTCGGACAGGGTCGTGCTCGATGTCGGGTGCGGCCACGGCGGTTTCGCGATTTCCCTCGCCGAACGTTGCGAGACCATCGTTGGTGTCGATCGCGACGGCGCCGCGATCGGATTGGCGCGCGAGCTCGCGGCTGAACGTGGCGTCGAGAACGCCACGTTCGTAGTCGCCGCGCTCGATGGCTCGGCCGCGCTACCCGGCGAGGATGCCTCCGTCGACGTGTTCGTGGACCGCAGGGGCCCGACGCTCGACAAGTGGCTCGGGGAAGCGTGCCGGCTGGCTGCACCCAAGGCGGTGATCGTGGGAATGCATCCAACCGGTACCGCGGGTGCGGTGCCGGAATGGAACCGCGAGCTTCCCGATCAGCTGCGCTTGACCGCGTTCTCCTATGAGCAGGTGCGCAGCTGGGTCGAGCAGCCGATCGCAGAATCGCCAGCGGTGCTGGACAGCTGCTGGTGGTTCGATGTCCCGGAATGGTTCGACGACCCGCGTGAACTCCACGCACGCTTGGCCGGTCGCCGTCACCCCACCCTGCCCTTCTACGCGGTCTCGGCGACACTCGAGCAGATCTTCGCTCGTCACTCCGGATCGCTCGGCCTCGAGATCCGGCACTGCCGCCTTGTCTGGCGAGTGTCACTCTGAGGTCGCGTCTGTCGGACCTCGAAGAGCATCGTGATGGGTGGGCGATCATCGTGGGTCGACGGACGATTGAGCTTGGCTGAAGGTGTCCTCCAGGCACCGTGGCGCGTCCTCACCGCAGCGAGTAATTGAGTAAAACTTGGGTTGGTGAGTTACGACTCGATCGCTGCGCGCTACGACGAGTTTGTGGATGGCTCGTTCATCCACCAGGTCGCGGTGCCATCGGTGCTGGATCTCTGTGTGCCCGGCGGCCGGGTGCTCGACGTCGCGTGTGGGCAGGGTGTGCTGACGCGCGCGCTGGCGGCTCGCTACACGACCGTTGTCGGTGTGGACTTTTCAGCCGCGCTGGTCCAGATCGCCGAAGCGCAAGAGCCACATCTATCTTCGGATCTCAGCTATGTCGTGGACGACGCACGAATGCTCGACACGATCGATAGCAACTCGTTCGACGGTGCGACGATCTGCCTGGCGACGACCGACTTCGACGACCTCGACCAAGTCCTCGGGGCGGTCGCGCGAGTCTTGGTGCCGGGCGGCTGGCTGGTGATCGCGGCGTTGCATCCATGCTTCGAGCCGCCGTGGTCAACGACCGACGAACGCGACGGGCACCTGGTGAAGGTGCTCGGTAACTACTTTCAGGAAGGCCGATGGTGGCCGGACAATCCTGACAGCCTGCTTCGTGACATCGGCAGGTACCACCGGACACTCAGCACATTGCTCAATACGGTCCTCGACTCTGGGTTCGCACTCGAGCGGTTCGAGGAACCGCGCCCTGACCACGCGGTCGCTTTCGCAGCGCCCATTTACGCCGAGGTTGCTGAAGTACTTGCCCTCCGTGCTCGCCAGCTCAAGGAGTAGGGCAACACTAGAGAGCCCCCGCGCCCGAACACGCATACAGAACACCGCTTGTACCGGTGGGATTTGCGCGACAGATCGGCACGTCTGGCAGCGCGTGTGCCCGGCACCTCCGAGGTGCGACTGGCGTGGTCGCCGGGCTGTTCCGGTGGCCACGAGCCTGATGCCCCCGTGGGATCTGGTGTCCGCGCGCGCTGCGCTGGTGCAGACGGTGTCAGGTGTATGCGGCGGCTTGTTGTTGGTACATGTGCGCGTAGTGGCCGTCGGCGGCGAGGAGGCCTTCGTGGGTGCCGATCTCGGTGAGTGTGCCGTGGTGGAGTACGACGATGAGGTCGGCCATGCGGACGGAGGAGAACCGGTGTGAGACGAGCAGCACGACGCCGCCGTCCGCGCGTACCTGGCGGGACGTGCTGGCGTAGCGGTTGTAGAGCGCTTGTTCGGCGGAGGGATCGAGGGCTGCGGTGGGTTCGTCGAGGATGAGCAGGAGCGGGGTGATGCGCATCATTCCCCGCGCGATGGCGACGCGTTGCCATTGTCCGCCGGAGAGTTCGATGCCGTCTTCGTAGGTCTTGCCGAGTTGGGTGGCGAGCCCTTGGGGCCAACGCTCGGGAAGGCGCCGGGAGTCTGCTCGCTCGAGGGCGGCAACGACGCGCTCGTTGTCGTCCATCCAGGGTGGGTCGCCGAGCCCGACGCTTCGGTTGGCTGTGGTTTCGAGGTGGAGGTAGTCCTGGAAGCTGCCGGCGAGGCACGTCCGCCACTCGACCGGGTCGACGGAGGCGAGATCAAAGTCGTCGATGGTGACGCGACCATGGGTCGGGTTGTAGAAGCGGCAGAGGAGTTTGACGAGTGTGGTCTTGCCGGCGCCGTTCTCGCCGACGAGCGCGACGGTCGAGCCGGCGGGAAGTTCGAATGTGAGGTCGTTGAGTACCGGCGTGTCGGTGCCGGGGTAGGCGAAGGTGACGTGGTCGAAGCTGATCCCGTTGGTGATGCGCGTGGGAGGCGGGTGTGATCCCGCGAAGGCGGCCGTCTGTTCGGCTGCCAGATCTTGGAGCCAGAGGAACCGGTCGGTGAGCCGCATCGCGGCGACGGACTGGCGGACCGAGGTGGTTGTCTGGGCAACGTTGCCACGGAGTTGCAACGCTAGTTGCGAGACGAGGAGCACATCTCCGGGCGAGGCGGTGCCGGCTGCCGCGTCGAGCGCGACGACGGCGAGCGCCCCGACGTATCCGATGGCGAGGATCGCCCATCCTGTCGATGACACCAGGGAGGCCTTGAGAGCTCCGAGGAACTTGATGTGGGCGACGTCGTGCCAGAGTTGATCGGCGCGTGCGTCGAGAGCGGCACCACAGTCGAAGACGCGCATCTCCATGGCTGCGGCCTGGTCGGAGAACAACCGGTGGAGGTGGTCGGAGGCTCGGGCGCGCTCGGCGGCAATGACCGCCGCCTGCTCAACCTGAGCTTGGGCCCGCGGGGTAAAGAGCACGGACGGCACGGCGAAGATCGGTACGAGCACGAGGACGGGATTGACGGTCGCGAGCAGCCACACCCCGATGGCGATACGCGCCGCGAGCGAGATCAGGTCCGTCACCGCGAACACCGACCGTACGAGGTTGTCACCGGCGCGGTTGACCAGTCTGAGTTGGTCGAGATAGTCGGGTCGCTCGAGGTGTTCGAGACCGGGCATCGTGGCCGCGGCGTTGAGGGTGTCACCTTCGATCTCCGCGCCGATCCGAGTCGCGATCCAGTCTTGGAGATTCATGTAGACGCGACCCGCGGCGCCGAGCACGCCAGCCGCGAGTCCGCCGACCACCGCCGCGACCGTCGCGAACGTCCAGCGACCCTCGATCGCGCCGTTGACCATCCACTTGAGCGCCAAGCTCTGCGCCGCGCCGGCGACCGTCAGGAACGCGATGAGCACGACCATCACCACGAGGAAGCGTCGGTCGGCACGCGCAAGGAGCGCTCGGAGGGTCGCAAGCCGTCGACGCATCGGCGCCTTCGGGACAAAGTCATCGGTTGCAGCGGTTGCCTCGGTACTCACCGGTTAGGGTCCTGGCGCGGTGACGCATCCGGCATCACGAAACGGTCGGCCTGCAGCCGGTAGAGGCGCGCGTACACACCGTCAAGGGCGAGCAGCGAGTCGTGACCGCCGTCTTCGATGACACCCCCATCGGCGAGTACGACGATGCGTGCTGCCCTCCGCACGGTCGAGTAGCGATGCGAGATCACGATCGCGGTCATGCCGCGGGCGTGCTCGAGGAGTTGGTCGAACAGTTCGGTTTCGGCGTGGACATCCAGGTTCGCGGTGGGTTCGTCGAGCACGAGGACCTGTGCGCCACGCCGTGCCGCGAACAGCGCGCGCGCGAGCGCGACGCGCTGCCACTGCCCGCCCGACAGCTCCGCTCCACCCGTGTAGTTCCGAGACAACATCGAGTCCCAGCCCGACGGCAGCGTCTCGATGATCTCAGACGCGCCGGCCGCCTGGGCGGCCGCTCGGGCATCCTCGTCAACGCCAGGCTCGTCGAGACCCGCGAGCGCGATGTTGTCTCGGGCGGAGAGCTCGAAGTGCACGAAATCCTGAAAGATGACGCCGAGCCGTCGCCGCCACGCGACCAGGTCCAGCTCGTCCAGATCGATGCCGTCAATCAGGACACGACCCGCGCTCGGCCGATAGAACCCCGCCAGCAGCTTGATCAGAGTGGTCTTTCCGACACCGTTCTCACCCACAATCGCAACCGACTCACCCGGCTCGACCACCAGGTTCAAGTTCATGAACACGTCGTCGTCACGGCCCGGATACCGAAACGACACGTCCTCGAACCGAATCGCTGGCACCCTGGTCTCGCGGCCCCGTTTGCCCCCCCCCCCCGCCGCTTCT